>JADGPV010000084.1 GCA_017882245.1 Bacteroidales bacterium
AACGGTGTCTATATGTTTGTGGTCAACACTGTAACTCCGATGGCATCTGAAGATATTTCACAAATACGGCAGCGTTTGAATTCGAACTACCAGATACGGGCATCATACGAAGCCTTCCAGGCCATCCGCGACAAGAAAAAGGTGGTTGACAAGAGGTATAAATTCTATTAGGATTTTAATTACTACGATCGCAGAGACGCAGCATGCTACGTCTCTTTTTTTATTTATTGAGGCCTTCCTCGTAGAGGATAAATAAACGCTATTTTGTTTCCTTGAATCTCTGCCTTACACTCTCCTCGCTCAGGTCTTTGGAGAGGGCATTGACAAAATCTGCCGGGATGTTATAAACATCAAGCATAATCAGCCCGTCAAGGCAATCGTTAAAGGCGGGATCAACATTAAATCCGATGATCTTCGCGTTTAATTCAAGGTATTTCTTCAGAAGCACGGGTATCCTGTAACCCGGGTCAACATCACTAACCACCTTCTCAACCTTGCTGATGTCCCTGTCAGCGGAATCAATAATAATCCGGCTGTCAACACGTTTATCGACCTGTACGTTGAACTTCTTTCTGGGTCTTATATATTTCGCCATTTCCGCATCATAATAGTTGTTCCTGATGAACTCTACTATGAGCGATTTGGAGAAATCGGAGAAATCATTGCTTATGCTCACCGGGCCAATGCAATAACGGTATTCGGCATGTTCCAGCAACACCGTAAGGAGCCCTTTCCACAGAAGGAACAGCGACATTACCCTGCGCTGATATTCCGGCACAATGAATGATCTTCCCAGCTCCAGGGATTCAGAAAGATATGGTTCAAAAGAATTTTTAATCCGGAACAACGAATTGATATAAAATCCCTTGATCCCGTATTGCCGCATTATCTCCTTACCCTTGCCCAGCCGGTATGCCCCTACAACAGAGTCCGTTTCATTATCCCATACAATCAGGTGATGGTAGTAAAAGTCGTATTCATCAATGTCTGCAGCCCTGTTGGTACCTTCACCCGCTGCCCTGAAGGTTATTTCACGCAACCTGCCTATCTCCTGAAAGATATTTGGTATGATACGGGTGGGCGCAAATATCACGCTGAAGTTCTTACTTGAAAAGAGCTCATGCGACTGACGTACACTGTTGAATTCCTCCCTTAGTTTCATTTTATCATGAGCCTGAGCCACCGGCTCCTGCCTGCGGCTGCGGCGCTGCCTGAAGCCGGTAAAAAAAGGCCTGGCTTCCAGCACCGATCCGAGCGAGTAGGTTCTTGCCCTCAGATAGCGGCCATACCTGGCTATATCATGAAACTCACCCTGTTCCCTTACTGTCACCGGCTTGCCTATGCGAACCGTTATTACTTTGTGTCTCTTGTTGATGAGTTCGGAGGCCAGCTTGGCAGTACGCAGCAAAGGATGGATGCGCCCAAGAATATGATACCAGCGGGAATTGGTGCCGTGGAAATAGACAGGCACAACGGGCACCTCAGCCATCCTGATCAGTCTGAGAACCGTTTCCTGCCATTCGCAGTCAACGATTAGATTTGATTCCGTCTGATAGGTAGATACCTCGCCAGCAGGAAAGACTGCCACCACATGGCCGTCCCTTACATAGTTGAGGGCTTCCATCATCACTTTAAAAGACGCTTTGGAGTCGCGGGGTGTTTCAATCGGATCAACAGGCAGGATATGATCCTTCAACGGATCTATCCTTTGCATGACAAAATTGGCTGTCACCTTTACGTCAGGACGATGGGCTGTAAGTATCTTAAGCAGAATGAGCGCGTCAATACCTCCGAAGGGATGGTTTGAGACGGTGATGAAAGGGCCCTCAACCGGTATATTGCCGAGATCATTTTCGGGAATCTCATACTTAATGTCGAGATGCTCAAGGATAGAATTTATGAAGACTGCCGGGTCACTGTCATAGGCTGAAGAGTAAACCCTGTTCAGTTTATTATATCGAAAGATCTGCATCAGACCTTGCGATATGATCACACCGCCCGGAGTGTTGAGGTTCGACGCCTGTGCCAGCTCCCTGGAGGTCAGCAGTTTCATAATGACTCTTTTATTATATATGGTACCGAGGCCTCCCAGCCAAGAGGCATTATATGAACGCCGCTTATCCCTTGTTTGCCCCTCATCTTACGGATGGCCTCCACGGTAATCTTCACACCCTCTTCTTCGACTTTGTCACCGGCATCAGCCAGCCTCTGCATGATCGTATCCGGAATGGTTATGCCCGGGATCTTCTCATTCAGATGCTTCGCCAGCTTCAATGATTTGAGAGGACTTATGCCCACGATGATAAAAACCTTGTCAAGCAATCCTTCCTTCCAGAGCTGTTCAAGCCAAGGATCGAGCATGTCCGGATCGAAGACAAGATTGGTCTGCATGAACTGTGCCCCGGCATTTATCTTTTTCCTGTCGCGAATGACCTGCAGGGTCGGCTCCTGTGCAAAAGGCGCTGCTGCCGCACCGAGAAACAGACCTGGTCTGTGTTTGATCTCCCTGCCGTCAAGATAGATGCCCTCATCTCTCATCCGTCGCAGTATCCACAGCATATGCACCGAGTCAACATCAATGATATTGAGGTTGCCGGTTGGCTTTAAGCCCACGCGGGGACTGTCGCCGGAAAGACAGAGAATATTATGGATACCCATGGCGTTAGCGCCGAGGGCAAGCGACTGCAGGCTGTTGCGGGTGTTATCACGTGCCGAGATCTGCATTACAGGGTCTGCGCCCAGTGACGCAGCCACGCTCGAGCAGGCAACACTGGCCATCCTTGGCACTGCTGATGAACCATCAGTAAAATTTATTGCAGTGACATAAGGTTTGACAAGGGAGATTTTCTCTTTAAGTTTGTCAATTGAGGCGCTCAACGGAGGCATGACCTCTGTTGTAATGACGAACCTGCCGCTGCGCAGCTCCTTCTCCAGCGGCGACTGCGGTTCAGGGTTTACCGGAGGATGATATTCCGAATCTCCTTTCCACCAGGCTGGCTGGCGTATTGGCTTGAATACCTCTTCATCGAGTATACTCCAGGCGCTTTTCCCTTTCCTGGCGGACGGTAAAATAATCCTGCGCAGGCCAGTCTCTCTTACCTTTTTTATTACCTCGCCCCAGGTCTCTGTCCCTGCCCTGTCCCAGTCGACTGGTGGCAGGATCTCAAGCAGTTTATGCTCGCGATGCATCTTCTGAGAGCGCTTATAGATAAGATCCCAGACACATCTGCGTGTCGGATCGACATAACAGTACCCGTTGTTCACTCCTCCGCAAGGGCCGTTCCTGATGCCCTTCGGACACTCCATATGGCAGATATAAGCCGTTTCCTGCAGGAGACAGTTTCCGCACATACGGCATCCGAAGAGAGGCCCCTTGATAAGCCGCTCGTTAAAGGCAAGCAGACGATCTCCGGCTGACAACTTCCTGAAAGGACGGAAGGCAGGCTGCCACCGGCGGACAGGAGTGAAGATGGCCATGAAAGATCAGAGGATATACATGTTTATCAGCTGCTCATAAAGCTCCTGTTTACCGCTGAGCTTCTTTGGTTCGCCAGTTTTCTGTGCCAGCTTGCGCAGATCCTCGAGGGTGAGTTTGCCCTTCTCATAAAGAGCACCGTCACCCTTGTCAAATGAGGTGTATCTTGCTTTTCTGAGCTTCAGATAGCTTGATCCTTTCAGAATCGTGTCAGCGATCACCAGAGCCCTGGCAAAAGTATCCATACCATTGATATGGGCTATGAACAGATCCTCAGGGTCAGTAGAGTTTCGTCTTACATGAGCGTCGAAATTGACACCTCCGGTGGTAAAACCTCCTGCCCTGAGAATGACCAGCATGGCATCGGTGATCTCATTTATGTTTACCGGGAATTCATCGGTGTCCCAGCCATTCTGATAGTCGCCCCTGTTGGCGTCTATGCTGCCAAGCATTCCGGCATCAGCGGCAGTCTGCAGATCATGCTGGAAAGAATGTCCTGCAAGAGTCGCATGGTTGACTTCAATGTTGAGTTTAAAATCCTTTTCAAGGCCATAGTGGCGCAGGAAGCCTATCACCGTAGCAGCATCAAAGTCATACTGATGCTTGGTGGGTTCCATTGGCTTTGGTTCAATTAGGAAAGTGCCTTTGAAGCCCTTCTTCCGGCCGTAATCGCGCGCCAGTGTAAGCATCATGGCCATATGCTCAAGCTCCCTCTTCATATCTGTATTATGAAGTGAGAGGTAGCCTTCACGGCCGCCCCAGAATACATAGTTCTGCCCTCCGAGGGCTATTGTTGCATCTATGGCATTCTTTAGCTGTACGGCTGCATTTGTCAATACAGCAAAGTCGGGATTGGTTGCAGCACCGTTCATGTAACGCGGGTTGCCAAAGAGATTGGCTGTACCCCACAACAGCTTCACGCCTGTCTCTTTCTGCCTTGCTTTAACAACCGGGACTATCTTTTCAAGACGCTTTTCTATCTCAAAAACAGAGCCGTCACCAACAAGGTCAGTGTCATGGAAGCAGTAGAAAGGAGCGCCAATCTTCTGAATGAATTCGAAAGCCATGTCGAGCTTAACCATGATACGGTCATCGCCTTTCATGCTGTCATAAGGGAAGTCCCTCGTTTTTGCTCCGAAAGTATCTGTGCCGTCACCACAGAATGAATGCCAGTATGCAATGGCATACCTGAGAACATCTTTCATCTTCTTACCGCC
The DNA here is from genome assembly GCA_017882245.1 of Bacteroidales bacterium. Classification (GTDB taxonomy): domain Bacteria; phylum Bacteroidota; class Bacteroidia; order Bacteroidales; family VadinHA17; genus SR-FBR-E99. The sequence goes on from JADGPV010000084.1 coordinate 4,693, forward strand.
GACTTTAGCTTCAGGATCATACCATTTGAATGCTAGAGGATTTTTCGATTCTCTGCCTTCATACTTGATCTTCCCTATCCCGGGGAAGATTTCACCTTTTGATTTCTTAGCCATAATTCTATCTTTTATTCAAATAATTGATTTTCAAGTATCTCTACCCATGTATTATATTTCTCTTCATAAATTTGTGCCAGATTCTTATCAGGTTCACTGGTACCGGTTGTCTTCAACCCGCCAAATGCTTCCTGCTCAGATTTATAGAAACCGCATCCGATACCGGCACCCCTCGCAGCACCCAGGGACCCGTCAGTGTTGTACAAATTGATTACTGTTGAGGTTAAGGAGGATAGCACATCACGGAATACTTTGCTGAGGAACATATTTGATTCGCCTGCTCTGATAACTTTAGGGTTTATTCCCGTTTCTTTCATTATCTCAAGACCGAACCGGAAGGAGAATGCAATAGCTTCCTGGGCAGCCCTGAACAGATGGCCCTGACCATGTATGTTGAAATTCAGCCCATGGAAGGATGCCGAAATGTCACTGTTCTGCAACATTCGTTCCGCACCGTTGCCGAAGGGCAGGATAAGGAGACCGTCGCTGCCGGGTTTTACCGATGCAGCCATATCATTCATCTGCGGATAGGTAAGGCCTGATCCCGTGTTCTTCTTCAGCCATGAATTAAGTATGCCCGTACCGTTGATGCAAAGCAGCACACCCAGCCTTGTTTGATCCTCCGTGTGATTGACGTGAAGAAAAGTATTTATTCGCGAAAGGGGATCGAACTGTGTCTCATCAGTGACACCGTAAATCACACCGGAGGTGCCGGCCGTTGTGGCCACCTCCCCGGGTGAAAGCACATTCAGTGAGAGAGCATTATTGGGCTGATCACCTGCCCTGTACGAGACAGGTATTCCGGCGCTAAGACCAAGTTCCTTTGCCATCGCGGGAGTAAGGTTACCCTGAACCGAGAACGACTGTACCGGATCTGCCAGCATTTCGGGGGCGATGCCGTAGTATTCAAGTAACTCATCAGAGATATCGCCTCTCATGAAGTCCCAGAAGATGCCTTCCGAGAGCCCGGTAAATGATGTCTTTATTTCACCCGTGAGCCTCATGGCGAGGTAGTCACCCGGAAGCATGATCTTATATATGCGGTCAAACACGGCAGGTTCATTCTCTTTTACCCATGCCAGTTTTGATGCTGTAAAATTGCCCGGAGAATTCAACAAATGGTGCAGGCAGAAATCCTTTCCCATTTTTTCAAATGCCCTTTCACCTATCGCCACTGCCCTGCTGTCACACCATATTATTGAAGGTCTTAAGACATTCTTTTTCCTGTCTACAGCCACCAGTCCATGCATCTGATAGGCAATACCAATGGCACCGATGGACGCTTTCTTCCCTCTCAGCGGCTCAAGACAGGCATGCAGGGCAAGGGTGAAATTCTTCCACCATATCTCAGGATCCTGTTCAGCCCATCCGGGCCTGGGGGCTGATATTGCCATCTCCGTTGAAGGATAAGAGGCTGAGGATAGTGCTCTTCCGGTATCTCCGTCAATGACTGATACCTTAACTGAAGAGCTGCCAAGATCAATACCAAGTAGTAACATGCCGTTTTTGTTAAGAAGTTTCTCTGACTGCCGTTATAAAAGTACGGATATTTTCCGTAGAAGTGTCAGGCGGCATACCTCCGCCGCACGACCATATGATACGGGTGAAGTCAGATACTGATCCCATCATGTTTCTCACACCGGCCTTAATATCAGCGGGTTTACCAAGAGCAAGAACATCCCTTGGCGGCAGGTTACCCAGAAGCGTTACATTGTCGCCAGCCAGTCTTCTCATTTCATCTATCGAATGGTTAAAGCTGAAATTGAAAAGATTGATACCGATCTCCTTCAGATAGCCTGCAGTTATTATCCCTGATGCGTCATTATGGAAAAAACTAACCCGCGGATTGAAGGTCTGATATATTCTCTTAAGATGAGGCAGAACGAAGGTTTCGAAGTCGGGCTGACCCAGAAAACCAACAATGTCATCGAGCAGGAAAACTCCGTCAATATCCCTGAACTTCTCATACTGAAGGGAAAGCCAGTCTATGGTAAAGTCGGTTATCACCTTAAGTGCATTCTGCGCCTCCTCAGGAGTTATTGCCAGTGCCAGCATGAAGTCAGTGGTACCGAAAAGGAAAGAGGCAATGTTCAGAGGTCCCCGGCTTGAAGCAAATCTGTAATGAAATCCGTTCTCCTTCAGCCTGTCCTCATATTTTGCCATCCTGCTGATAACAAACGGCAGCAGCCCGTCGGTTCTGACATTGGGTTTTGCAAGGGAAGCTATAGCCTCGGCCGTCAAAGGCAGTTTGATGGGATGGGGAAAATCGTCTTCGGTCCATACCAGCTTGGTTCCGAAAGCGGAAGGCTCGGTGCACATACCATATTCTGCCCAGAATCCGGGAAGGAAAATTGCCTCGGGGAAGGTCTTGTGGGCCATGAGGTTGGCATCAAACCATGTCTCCGGATCAGTAAAATAATCAAGGATCTTCGACTTATGCCAGCGGGGAAGCCAGGGACTGTCAATAATGAATCCCACAGGCTTTTCTTTCAGGACCTCTCCGTCGATGACCCTAAGAAGGGCCTCCCAGTTTTTGTCATTCATATAGCCTCATTTGATAATTAATTCAATTTGATCTTATACGGCTACTTCCCTGCCTGTAAGGATATTATATTATTTCCTGATTTAAGCGACGACTGTCGGATTATTAGTTCATGGCTGAGTATTATGGAGTTGACCTTTTCAAACTGTGTTCCTTCAAGAATGCGGATCATAGTAGATGCTGCCACATCTCCCATGGCTCTTCCCGGATAGTGAACGGTTGTCAGATTAGGTTCAACGATCCTCGATACAGGGTCGTCATTGAAACCCACAACAGCTATATCTTCAGGTACACGGTATCCCTTCTTTTTCAGTTCGCATATGATTGACACTGCCGAGGTGTCATTAGCCGTGAAGATACCGTCAGGCATTGATCCGTTGTTCAGCAGCCTACGTATGATCAGTTCTCCGGAGCTGTCGCTCAGATCAGTAATTATAAGAGAGTTATCATCGAACTCCAGGGACTTTTCTGCAAGAGCCTGCCTGTATCCGCGAAATCTGTCACTGTAAACATTACGGTTCATGCTGCCTCCCACATGAATTATCTTTCTGCAACCCTGGTCGATCAGGTGACTTGTGGCATCATATCCCGCCCTGAAATTGTCGATGACCACGCTGACACAGTTGCCGCATTCAAACACCCTGTCAAAGAATACCAGGGGAATATCTTTTCTGAAAATCTTCTGGAAGGAATCGCTGTTTTTAGTCTCGTATGATAGAGACACAAGGAATCCATCTACGCGGCTGTTGAACAAAGCCTGTATATTAGCCTCCTCCAGAGAAGCCGACTCTTCGCTCTGGCTTATAAGTAGCTGGTACCCTGAGTTGTTTGCCACTTTTTCCATACCCGAGATGACAGAAGACATGAAGTGACTGTCGATTCTGGGTATAATCACGCCTAAGGTACGGGTTCGTTTCTGTCTGAGATTTGCTGCGAACTTATTATGCTGGTATCCCATCTCCTGGGCAGTATGCATAATTTTCTTCCGGAGTTCTTTTCGCACCTGTGGGCTATTGTTCAGGCCGCGTGAAACTGTTGAGGCTGAAATATTCAGCGCTTTCGAGATGTCATAAATAGTGACCTCCGCTTTTTTCTTCATTCCAGCCATAATTCTTCAAAATAAGTAATAAAACGGAAATTATTGAAACTTTTTTAAATATTTTTTGCAATCGGTTGTATATTTAAATCTTATTACCTATTTTTCGTTATGCTTAAAACCGTTCAGGGAATTACCCTGCAACGGATTGTATTGTTTGTGTTTAATGTAGAAACTCTTATAATCGAATGACCATGCAACCGGAAACAGGAAAACTATCGG
>JADGPV010000085.1 GCA_017882245.1 Bacteroidales bacterium
AGAAGTGACTGTCCTCAGACCACAGCCAAGCCCATCGGCGCCTCCGAAAGGCAGGACTCTCTATTTCCCATATATGCATGACGGGGCAGCTTTCGTCGCAGCCGCAGCCAGAAGCGTTGGCATTCCTTCAGAGGTGCTTCCCAAACAGACTGATGAGGACATCGCCCTTGGCAGGAAGTACACTTCATCAAAAGAGTGCTTCCCGATGATCTGCACCACAGGCAGTTTCCTTAAAAAACTGATGGAACCTGGCGCTGACCCTTCGAAGATGAGCTTTTTCATGCCTGATCATAACGGCCCGTGCCGTTTCGGCCAGTACAACCAGTTCCAGAGGATACTCTTTGACAGACTCGGTTTCAAGGACGCGGAGCTTGTTACCCCTTCCAATGACACATCATACGCTGATCTTGCCGGTGACCAGAGCCAGAAATTCAGGATCAACGCATGGAAAGGCTTCGTCTCATTTGACTATGTAAGGAAGCTGTACCGGGAGATAAGACCTTACGAGATAAACAAAGGTGAAACAGATGTCGTCTATGAAGCCGCATTGAAAAAAATTGAGAAATCAATCGAAAACGGATCCAAAGGGCTTCGCAGGATACTTGTTGAAGTAGCTACGGATTTCATGGCGATAAAAGTGGACAAAAGTCGCAGAAGGCCTGTTGTTGCAGTGCTGGGAGAGGTGTACATGCGTGACAACGCAGGGTGTAACGGTAATATTTCCAACAGGCTTGAAGCTCTGGGTGTGGAAGTTCTTATAGGACCTTTCTCCGAGTGGATAACATATTCAACCCATCGCTATACACGCGACAGTAAATGGAAAAATGATACAAAGGGATTTATCAAATCAAAGATCCAGGGTGTAGGCCAGGAAGTGATTGTTGACTACCTGCTTAGGGGTATTCATAAATATACTGATACTAAACTGGATGTCCCGCTTGAAGAGATGCTAAGGCTGAGCAACAAATATGTCAGTGAGTTCTATGACGGTGATCCTCCGATAGCTATGGGATCATCAGCAGCGCTGGCCTCCAGGGGTGTTGCCGGAATTGCAGCGATCCTGCCGTTCACATGCATGCCCGGGACGCTCATTGCATCTGTCAGTGATTCATTCCGTAAAGACTATAATAATATCCCGTTCATAAATATTGCCTATGACGGACAGGATACGGTATCACTTGACACAAGATTACAGGCGTTCGTATTCCAGGTGAAGGAATTTGCCGCAGCAGCTACTCAATTAGTGTCATCTCCCGCATGAGGTAGTCTGCACCCGCAAATTTGTCTATTATAAACAGGACATAACGGATATCAAGGCTGATATTCCGGCTTTGCAGCGGATTGTACATTATATCTGATGCAACACCTTCCCATGCACGGTCAAAGTTGATGCCTATCAGGCGCCCTTCAGCGTCAAGGACAGGGCTTCCTGAATTACCTCCGGATGTATGGTTATTGGAAATGAAGCAAACAGGAACATCACCATCGACGCTATAACGTCCGAAATCCTTTTCCCGGTACAGCTCTTTCAGCCGTTCAGGAACTTTATAATCGTAAATATCCGGATTATCCTTCTCCATTACGCCTGAAAGTGTGGTGAAAGGTTTATAATAAACTGCATCCCTTGAATCATAGCCCATGACTTTCCCGTAAGACAGCCGCAGGGTTGAGTTCGCATCAGGATAAAAGACCTTTCCCCTGCCGTACTCCATTTGCGCTGCCATGTACAATCTGTTCAGGCCGGCAAGACGGGCATCGAGGGCAGCGAGCTCCGGCCTGACCTTCGTATCAAGCAGCTCTGTAGCAGACGAGGCAAGGATATAGAAGGGATCTTTCTTAACCTTCTTTAAGTCAAACTCATTAAGCAGCCCCTGTACCTTCTTTTCACTGGTGAATATTGATTTTGTGAACAGCTTGTCAGTTACAGATTTGAAGTCGCCGTTGCACGAAGCATAGAGTTCTTTGTAGGCCTGTGCCTGCCATTCAGAGTCAATATTTCTGCCATACAGGTCCATCACAGCAACAAAAAGTCTCCTGGCCACTGCATCATTATAATTCCTGAAGAAGCTGCCGGCTGAATTTCGCAGTCTTGTCAGCTCATTTTTCAGATCAGGGCTGTTTGTCCCGGCCATCTCAACAGCGTTCCTGAAGCTGTTGGCAAGTCCTGCTGTCTCAGTTCCGTTATTGAAAAATACTTCAGTCGTATAACTGTTTACAAGATAAAGCGTCGTGTATGTCTTATAAATTTCGTCGTACTGTTCAAACAAATTGCCATATTTGGCCATTCGTTCCGGATCTGCCCCGACCCATTCCATGAATCCTTTTTCAAAAGCTTCTTTTCGGACAATGCCATCTATCTTATTAAGACTCTGTATTTCCCCTATCGATTTCTTCCATCCGTTCGCCAGTCCAAACGACTTGCCGGAGTACTGCAGCCTGACCAGCGGGTCCTTTGCCATTTCCTGCTCCATTATGGATATCTTGGCTCCGCGAATCTCAACCTGCTTCGGATAAATAACGTCCTTCAACATCCTGATATGATTTGAAGGGGCGTACTCCTGTGTCCTGGCCGGATAGCCGAATACCATAGCAAAATCTCCCTCTTTCACACCCCTGAGTGACACTGGAAAATAACTTGCAGGCTTGTATGGTATATTATCAGAAGAATATGCAGCCGGCTTGTTTTCCTTGTCTGCATAGACCCTGAACAGGGAGAAGTCTCCTGTGTGGCGTGGCCATACCCAGTTGTCTGTGTCACCGCCGAACTTACCAATCCCGGATGGCGGAGCCCCGACGAGCCTCACATCACGGAATACCTCATTCACAATAAGAAAATACTGATTCCCAAGGAAGAACGGCCTTACCATGGACTGATAGTGAGTGCCCTTGACTGCATCGTTATTAACGGTAGTAATATTTGCATTGATCAGAGCCTCCCTCTTTACGGCGTCCATTCCATTCGTAACACCTTCAAGCACCCTGTCTGTGACATCCTCCATGTACTTCAGAATGGTCACTGTCAGGCCTGGGTTTGACAACTCCTCTGCATTCGATGCAGCCCAGAAACCGTCAGCGAGGTAATCATGTTCAAGGGACGAATGATTTTGAATCGAACCATATCCGCAATGGTGGTTGGTAATGATCAGCCCCTTATCAGAAATGAATTCACCGGTACAACCGCCGCCAAAGAGCACAACGGCATCCTTCATTGAGGCTTTGTTGATGCTGTAAATATCTTCTGCCGTGAGTTTAAATCCATTTTCCTGCATGATCCGGATGTTATACTTCTCAATCAGTACCGGTATCCACATCCCCTCGTCGGCTCTGGCAGTGAAAGTCCCCAGTGTAACACTAAGAATCAGCAGGAGTGACAGTCTTCTCATATTGCTATTTTATTTTTTCCTGTAAAGTGAAGCATCTGAGTGTAAAGATCGCTGACCGGCATCCCCACAACATTGTAATATGACCCTTCAATGCGTGTGATGCCTCTCAGTCCTATCCACTCCTGGATGCCGTACGCTCCGGCTTTATCCAGAGGCCGGTAGTTTTCAACATAATAAATGATCTCCTCTTCCGACAAATTCCTGAACCTGACTCTGGAGGTCACTGAGAAAGTATGTTGCCTCTTTGTATCTCTGAGGCATATTCCTGTAATGACCTCATGCTCACAGCCAGAGAGCAGTCTTAGAAACTTCATTGCTTCCTTGTTATCTGCCGGCTTGCCTAGCACTGTATTACGGCACCAGACCACAGTATCCGCCGTAATGATTATCTGGCCGGGCCTGATAGCCTCTTTCCAGGCTGAAGCCTTGCCGGTTGCAAGATACTCTGCTATTTCCCTGCCCCTGAGATGAGTGGGCCATATCTCTTCAAAATCAACTGTGGCTGTCCTGAATTTGAAACCAGCCTCTTCGAGAAGCTGCCTGCGTCGTGGGGATGCAGAGGCGAGTATCAGATCGTACTCCTTTAACCCGTCAGAGATCATCTCAGATTATCTTTCCCGAGGTAATGATTCCGCCTGCAATCAGCGAATAGAGTATTCCTGCCAGCATGATTAACTTCATAAGCCTGCTGGCAAAGTGCAGTCTTTGTTTCTCTTTTCCTGTTAACACCTTAAACGTCACCCATATTAAGGGAAGGGTTATAAGGACGGAAATATAGGCCAGTGTGATATTGTCATTGATGTACCTGTACCAGGTTATGTAAAGAAGAAAGATTGTAACCAGTGACAGGAAGAGAACAATAATTCCTGAGAGTGAGAGTCCGGCCCTGACAGGAAGCGTATTGCGCCCAAGGGCCATATCGCCTTCATAATCTTCCATATCTTTGATTATCTCGCGTATTAGCGTTGTCAGAAATGCAAACAGGGCAAATCCTCCCACCCAGTAAAAGAGTATAGCAACACCTGGGAAAGAAATTGCTGTAGCAGCATAATGTTTATAGATTGGTGCAGCATCGTAAATAACGACCATCATTGGCACCACAGCTACCAGTAATGCGACTATCAGGTTACCTATGAGAAACTGCCTCTTGTAGGTCGCGGAGTAAAAATAGAGGAGGCCGGATACCAGCACAAACAATATACCCAGCCAGAAGTAACCTATACGTGCTGAGACATATGTACCGCCGATCACACCAAGAATATTGAAGGTATTGTGATAGACCATTGCCATCCTTCTGGTGATCGTATTGCCGACAATTATTGAACCTCTGTTTATAAGGTCAGTGCGAATGTCAAAGTAATCATTGATCACATAACCGGCAGCAGTAATTAAAATAGTCGAAATGACAAGGATAAGGAAATCAAACCACCCGAGCTGGAAGGACATCCGTGTGACTATCAGCGGAGAATCAGCCATTGTTACAGGCATGGCATTCAGCAGAGGTCTGATGATGGCGTACCTCATTAGCAACATTGTGAGTGCCACAATGAGCAGGTTGGGCAGCCTGATAAGCGTCAGAAGGCCCTTCATTGAGTTACCAGGAGAATGCTTCATAATCCATCCAGTTGTTATGCAGCCTGAGGGTTTGCTCAATAACATCACGCACACATCCCTCTCCGCCGCGTTTGTCTGAGATATAAACCGAAATCTGCTTTATTTCACTGTCTGCATCGCTCGGACAGGCAGACAATCCGACCATCTTCATGACTTCAAAGTCAGGTATATCATCACCCATGTAGAGAACATTCCTGATATCTATATTCCACTTCCTCACGAGCTCATTTATACTCTCCTTTTTGGTTCTGGAATTAAGGTATATATCATTGACACCTAATGTTTTAAGTCGTTTTATGTACTCCTTCGAATTAGCCCCGGATATTACTCCCACATGGTAACCCTTTTTCACAGCAAGCTGTATGGCATAGCCATCCCTGAGGTTCACCGTCCGTAGAGGTATTCCCCACACAGAGAGTGTGATGGTCTGTGTTGAAAGGACACCATCGATATCGAAAACGAAGGCTTTTACATTCTGCAGCTCTTCCTTGAAGTTGGTCATCTGTTGCTGTTCTTATAATGATCAGCGATCATCGTGCTGATCAAACGGTACAGTTTCTGGTATTCTGGTGAGAAAGATAATAAATCAAGATGACTTTTAATTGTAATGGTATCATGTCTGACAGCAGGCCCTGTCTGTGCCCGGGCGGGTCCCGCGTGAAGTGCCTTGCGTGCGGTCTCTTCTATCAGCGGTCGCAGCAGCAACGGATCAAATCCGGCTTCGGATGCTATGGTCTCCCCGGCTGTCATCATGAAGTTCGAGAAATTATTTGCGAATACTGCTGCCACGTGCAGATGTCTTCGTTTTTCAGAGTCACAGTTCCATGCTCCGGCCCCGATACTTTCGCCCATCTCTCTGAGCACATTCAGTGAAGCCTCATCGGTTGCCTCAATAAAGAAAGGAACCTTTTTCAGCTCAGGTAAAAAACCCTTTGTAAAGGTCTGAAGGGGATAGAATACCCCTGCCCTTTCGGTTCGTCCCAGCGCTTTAAGAGGAACGCTGCCCGCTGTATGTACTATAATTGTCCTGTCCGGAAGTATGACCTCCGCGGCGACCTCTGCAACTGAGGTGTCAGTCACTGCAAGTATGAGAATATCACAGTTTCCCGGTACGGAAAGGTCCTTTTTCCACTCAGCTCCTGCTTTTACAGCGAGGGCTTTTGCACTGTCCCCTCCCCTTGATGCAACCGAGACTATTTTATGACCTGCAGCGCTGAACCCAAGATACAGCGCTTCCGCAACATTTCCTGCACCGATAAAAGATATGTTCCATCCAGACACTTGGGGTGAGGATTAAAAAGTTTATCTGATCAGTCCATTACTTACCGTAATCGTAAGCAGCAACAGCTGTAACCTTGATCTGATAGATCCTATACATAT
>JADGPV010000086.1 GCA_017882245.1 Bacteroidales bacterium
GCCTGACGGCAGACTTACCATAACACAGGAACAGAATGCCGGCAACCCTATGCGTTCCGGTCTGGTACCGCTGATGACCTGTGATGTATGGGAGCATGCATATTACATCGACTACAGGAACAGGCGGCAAGATTATATTAAGAATTTTTGGGAACTGCTTGACTGGAACATCATTGGAGACCGGTATGACGAGGCATTAAAGAGATAATCTTCAAGTGTTGTTCCCTTATGATTTTTGAAATACTCCCTGGGTGAACCCGGGAGTATTTTTATGTATCTTTGGCCAAAATTCAGAATATGAATCTCAGACAGCTAATAGAGAAAACAAGAACATACCGCAGGTTTGATGAGAAACATGCTATAGACACGGCAACCCTGGTCTCACTGGTTGACCTGGCCCGCCTTTCGGCTTCCGGCGCCAACCGTCAACCGCTGAAGTATATCCTCGTTAATGATCCCAAACAGCGTCCGGCTGTTTATTCCTGTCTTGCATGGGCCGGCTACCTTACAACATGGGAAGGCCCTGACCCCGGCGAGAGACCAACTGCATATATAATAATCCTTGGCGATAAGGAGATATCTGATTCCTTCGGAGTGGATCATGGAATAGCTGCACAGAGCATCATGCTCGGAGCAACAGATGCCGGCCTGGGAGGATGTATTATTGCTTCAGTGAAGAAGGAAAAACTGAGAGCAGCGATGGAGATACCCAGGGAATACGAGATACTACTTGTACTAGCTCTCGGAAAACCGGTTGAAAAGGTAGTCCTCGAAACCATTAAGAATAACGATGTGAAATACTGGAGAGATGACTCACGCGTTCATCATGTTCCGAAAAGAACACTCGACGAGATCATCCTGCGCAAATAGTGCTGGCAGGTACTGTCTCACCTTTCTTTTTCTCCTTGTCATTTGTTCACTGACGGGGGTGTCGGGCCAGCAGGCAGAGCCGATACTGTTTAATGGTATCATGCTCGACGCTGATACCCGTGAACCACTGACAGGTGCCCAATATATAATCAAAGGCAAAGCGGCGGGTGTTGCCGACACCCGGGGGATGGTCTCATTTTATGCCCGCCCTCATGATACTGTCAGGTTCTCATGCCTTGGATACAAGAATTTTCGGATGGTTGTGGGTGATACGCTGCTTACAAAAGAATATATCGCAGGCATTTATCTCAGCAAAGACACGCTGGTGATCCCTGCGGTTGTGATTATGCCCAGGCTGAATAATATGAGGGCAGAGATCATGGCTGGCCGGCCTGATACAGACCAGGAGTTAATCAATGCAGCAAATAATCTTAAAATATCTGCTTACCAGGGACTTACAGCCGCCGCCAGACTTGATGACCCTGCAGCCAACTATGAGGTCATCAGGCATTCGCAGGCTGTGGCAGCCGGTGAAAAAGGCGGCATCCCCTCCGGACAGATGCTCGTTTTCAACCCTTTGATCCTTCTGCCTGTTATCTATTTGCTTTCCACAGGGTTACGAGAGGATCCTCCTCCTCCGGCTCCATACATCTCTGCTAAGGAGCTGACCCGCATACGGGAGCTCCATGATTCACTTATTTACAAAACCAAAACGCGCTAAGATATAACGGCGCCCCGCCAGGGCTGCGCTCCTGATCACTGTCTGCTTTCTCTAAGCGGAGAGCCTGATATCTTTAAAATATTATTTCTTGACAAATATTGCCTTCATGATATGGCTTGCCATCTTCGGATTCTCTTTCAATCTCCTTGTTGAATAGCCAAACCATTTCTTTCCGAAAGGCACATATACCCTCATTGCGTGCCCGGCATCAACAATGGTCTGCCTAAGCCTGGGGGTCACACCATAGAGCATCTGGAACTCATACATATTTTTGGGTACGTTATACTTCCTGATGAGCTCGCAGGCACTATCAATAACAGGTTTGTCGTGAGTTGCAATACCGACAAATATTTTGTTTTTGAACATGAATTCCAGGTCTTCCAGATAATGCTTGTTAATCTCTTCGTATTTTTTAAACGAGATTGCGGCTGGTTCAACATAGATGCCTTTGCACAGCCTGTAGTTCGTGGGAATCTCAGAACTGTTCATATCAAGCATCTTTTCCAGGTCACCGAAAGTTCTCTTAAGATAAGCCTGCACCACCAGCCCGACGTTCTTCGGGTATTCAGAGTGAAGCCTGCGGTACAGATCTATCTCCATGTCAGTGCACGGAGAATCTTCCATATCTATCCTGCAGAAGCTGTTATATGAAGCAGCTCTGGCAACTATTTCCTTCATAAGCTTAAAGCATACCTCTTTATCGATCAGCATGCCGAAGCTTGTCGGCTTAAGTGAGAAGTTACCATCAACGCCGCTCCGCTGAACCTCTTCGATCAGCTCTAAGTACTCCTTCTTGTTCTCCTCGGCTTCATCGAGTGTCTTGATGAATTCACCCAGCACATCAAGGGTTACTTTTATGCCTTTTGAGTTCAGGTCCTTTGATTCGCGCATGGCATCTGCCATCGTTTCACCTGCAATGTATGAACGTGAAAAGATCCATATGAACTTTTTCGGAAAATATGGAAGGATGGTAGCGATGAATTTGTTGAACATTTTTTTCTGATGGTTTAATAAGTTTCCAAAGGTATAACTGAATAATCCTGCCATAAATGACGTTTATCATTAGTTGAGGCTGATTTATCACATTTTTATGTTATTTCGAAAAATAATCCGGGAAAGTGCAACCATTTGAAGTCATAGGATGTCTTGATAATGTGCTCAGCTGATGATGAGCGACCAACATATCATTGAGGGCTGCATCAGGCACAACAGAAAGGCACAGCAGATGCTCTGGAAACAGTATTCAGGTTATCTGCTCGGCGTCTGTCTGAGATATGCTACTGACAGGCCTGAAGCTGAAGATATGCTGCAGGAAGCCTTCCTCAGGATTTTCTTTAATCTTGGGGAATACTCGGGAACAGGTTCTTTTAAAGGATGGCTGAGAAAGGTGACGGTGAACACGGCAATCACATATTATCATAAAAATCTGCGTCATAAGCATCAGATTGACATAGATGATTATGTGAGTACAGAGACCGGCACCAGCGGGTTTGAAGAGGATTTTTACACGGCCGAGGATCTTTACAGGGTGCTTAATGAACTCTCGCCCGGTTACAGGATGGTGTTTAACCTTTATACAATAGAAGGCTATAAACATCATGAGATAGCTGAAATGCTTGGTATTGATGTAAACACTTCAAAATCACAATATAGCAGGGCCAGGGCAATACTCAGGAAAAAGCTTGAGGACCTGACAAAGCTTAAAGGAAAATATACCTGAAAAGGGAATGACTGAGGAGGAAAGAGATAATAACCTTGAGAACCTCTTCCGCAATAAGCTGGAAGAGAAAGAGATGGTGGCAGAGAGCGACCTTACCGGCCGTTTTATGCGTCGCCTTGGTTGGAAGGAGTTCTTCAGGTTCCCTCCCACCCGCTTCAATATCTATTATGTTTCTGCAGTTATTGCCGGACTGACCGTGGCAGGACTGATGCTTCTCATACCCCCGCGTGGGAAAGACACCGTGCCGGATGACCTGGCGCCAAAGAACGGGCAGACCGTAACAGGTGCTAATACTGAAATCATGACGGAGCGCCAGAATGAAAACGAAATACCTAAGGTGACAGTTACAGAAGCCGCATCAGGGACAGTGAGGGCTGAGCCTGCACCTGGCGGCGTCACCGAGAGGCAGAACGGCATAAAAACTCCGACCGGGGCAGGGGAGAACGATATTAAAGTCAGCAAGCAAGGAAAGGATGAAGTCTCAGTAACTCAAGCTACTATGCCGGGTGCAGTGATCAGCGCTTCAGTCACGTCCGGATGTGTACCTCTCCGTGTCAGTTTCCGGAATCCTGACGCAGCCACAGGAACCGCAGAATGGAGTTTTGGTGACGGCGGATCATCAGGTGAAAATAATCCTGATTATATCTATGACCTTCCAGGGACTTATAAGGTCAGCCTGACACTCACTGATCAGAGAGGCCGTAAGACTATGGCAACAGAAGTAATAGAAGCATGGGCCGGACCCTCAGCCTCATTTGAGATAAGACAAAATGATCCTTGGGGCGAAAGCGACAAAGCCAGCTTTATAAATCTTTCAACGGGAGCCGTGCAGTACCTGTGGGATTTCGGCGATGGAACTTTTTCAACCCTGTCAGACCCCTCATATAAGTATGAGCGGGCGGGCAGCTATAATGTGACACTGGTGGCATACTCTGAGAACGGATGTGCTGACTCACTGACCATTAATGACGCCTTCACCGACAATGGCACTTTTATAAGGTTCCCCAACGCCTTTATGCCCAATGCAGGCGGGCCTACAGGAGGGTACTATAACCAGCGCACCGATGAAGATAATCAGGTATTCCATCCTGTGACATCAGGCGTTACTTCGTACAATCTAAAAATCTATAACAAGGTTGGAATGCTGGTATTTGAAAGTGATGATATTGCTATGGGATGGGACGGATATTATAAAGGACAGATCTGCACCCCCGGAGTTTATGTCTGGAAGGTGAGGGGCACATTCCGTAACGGCCAGCCAGTTGTGATGGCAGGTGATGTCACCCTCTTAAATTATTGAAGCAAAGGAACTTGTTACAGGCATTGTTAATATCTTCTCCATGAAATGGGCTGATTGTTGATATAATTAGATGTAACCTTATTGGGGTTTAGCCGTATAATTAGCTACTTTCGTGTTAATAAAAAAATGAACCGGATTGTTAGCTAGAACTAAATATCTGATCGGTCTGCTATTCTTGATTTCTGTTTTTGCCAGCGGTCAGGACCCTCAGTTCTCCCAGTTTTATGCAAATCAGCTCTATCTGGCTCCGTCATTCGCTGGCGCTACTGAAGATTATCGCGTTGCCATGAACTGGCGCGACCAGTGGCCTTCAATACCTCGCGTTTATCAGACCTACAGCTTCTCTTTCGACAAGGCCGTTCCCAATTTCAATTCCGGGATAGGCCTCCTTGCAACCTATGATGTTGCCGGATCAGGCGATCTCAGCACTACAAACATAGGCATCCTCTACTCGTACGATATTCAGATAAATGACGACTGGCATATAAGGCCTGGTGTCTGCTTTAAGTTCTACTATCTCGGGCTTGACCTGAATAAGCTTGTATGGAACAGTCAGATAACCACCGGCGGAACACTGCCTCCCATTGTCCCTCCGCCGTTTGATAATGTAGCCGACATTGACTTCTCCACCTCCGCCCTTGCTTATAATGACAAGATCTGGGGAGGCTTCACTGTTGACCACCTCCTCCGGCCAAAAACATCCTTCTGGGGTGATGAAGCTTTTGTACCGATAAAGCTTGATTTTTACGGTGGTTTCCAGATAGTCAGTCGCGGACGGCTCAAAAAGAAACTGACCGAAGTGATGTCTGTGGCTGCCAACTTTGTTTACCAGGGAAAGTACTACCAGTCTGATATTGGTCTTTATTACTATAATCATCCGCTTGTCTTTGGCGTGTGGTACAGGGGTATTCCAATCATAACTTCACAGCCCGGCGACGCTATCATAGGAATGATAGGCATTAAAACCGACCAGCTCAATATAGGCTTTAGCTATGACATGACAATTTCTAACCTGATAACCTCATCCGGAGGAGCTTACGAGTTGTCACTCATTTATTCATTCACCGGAACAATGATTAAGCGCGGACAGAAGATTCACGCTATACCCTGCCCCGAGTTCTGATAATTCACGGCCTTCCTTTCCTTAGTCTGGTACCGCATTCTCCCTTTTCATATTTAAAATTTATGTATGTTTGTGCAACAATTTGTTAAACCATAATCTGATTTGTGAAAATGAATAAATTATCTTTTCTGAAAAACTCTCTTATAGCAGTAATCATTGCTGTCACAGGTGTCGTAGTACTCACGGGCTGCGATAAGACCAAAGGAAAGGCTGAGGCTACTAAACAGGCTGCTGATAAGGGCATTGCTTTTGTCGAGCTTGACTCCATCATCGCTCACTTTGACATGGCAATTGACAAGACCTCCGAACTCCAGGAGAAGTCAAAGAACAAGGAGGCAGAGCTGACGGCTAAATCACAGGCATTTGACCGGGACGTAAAAGATTACCAGAATAAGGCACAGAAAGGTCTTATAACCAGGGCTACTGCTGCCGAGATTGAGCAGACCCTTGCCCAGCAGCAACAGAATCTCCTCGCTTTGCGTGACGAGATGGCTGGCAGCCTTAATGAGGAAAGCGTCGTGGCGCAGAGGCAGGTGCTTGAATATATCAACCAGTA
>JADGPV010000087.1 GCA_017882245.1 Bacteroidales bacterium
ACTGATGCAATTAGGATAGTAGGTATATGCGTCATAGCTGGCAAACAACCCGGGGTCGCTGTCAGCCCCGCTGATCTTTGTGATATCGAATGATGCCACATCCTCATCAGTGTATATTTCAGTAGGGTGCTCAAGCGGATCAAGCGTTGGCCAGCTTGAAAAGCTGACAGGTCTGTTCATAGAATACTTATTGTTCTCATAAGTGACCACTTTATCGAGCATCTCAGTCACAAAGACCTCGGTGGCAGAGCCTCCTGTGATGCTGAAGTGGCTTCCCGCGAAAGCGGTGTTGGCCGGGTGAAATTTATTGGTTGAATCAACCTCCTGCGGACTGACCTCCCTTCCGATTATATATCCGGCTGTCCACCTCGACATATCTGTGCGGTAAATTCCGTAAGCTTTCCCGTATCTGAAGGCTATGTCGGCATTACCGTTGATGCAGTTTACAATCTCCTCAATCTCCTTGGTGAAGCTGGTCTTACGATGAGTGAGGTCGTAGCTTGCCGGGTCCGACGCGTCTTCCACCTCTTCGAGCCATATGCCCTGGAATAACAGTAAAGGTGAATCCGTATGCCGCTGATTATATTCAGCAAGCTTTTCGTAAAAGACCGGCGGATGCAGTGTATAAACCCTGATTGTGTTAAAGCCGGCTTCGCCTATACGTTCTATCCATTGCCCGTACATCTCATCGGAGATGGCATAAGCTATCTCACCGGGAAAGTAACCCGGAGGCGATGATCCCAGGTTTATGCCTTTGAGGTTCATTGACCTGTATCCTGGCTGAACATATCTCGCGATATAATCACCCGAAACTTTAAAAGGCAATGACTGTCTCTTTGAGAGGAGGAAATCTATTGTAGTGTCACGTGAGATCGTGATATTGGTAAGTCTGACAGGGTAATAGTCCGCCCTGCTGACTTCGGTTGTCACGCTAAACCGCAGTGACTTTTCTTCCTGGGGCGGTTGCGGTGGCATGATCACCGGCTCGAGGCCGGCAACGGCAGAATATGCTGATGTACCTGCAGCTTTGACCAGTCTTCCGCTATATGTTTTTCCCTTAAAAGTGAGAGCGTAGACATATAAACCGGGGCGTTGCGGCGAACCATACTGACTGCATCCGTCCCAGACCACCCTGTAGCTGCCTGCGGCTACCGAACTGAAAGTCATTATCCTGATCTTCTGTCCGGCAATATTGTAGATTGTGAACATCAGATCTCCTGACGTATTGATTATGAAGGGGACGTTAACCGAATTGCTGAAAGGATTTGGGTATGCCATACCAGCCTGAAACTGGCCGGGAACATCACTGTATGCGCCTGAGACCCTTACCGAGTACCTTCCGTCAGAGCCTGTCACTGATCTGTATTCTGTTGAATTAAGAAAAAAGGATACTCTCGCATCCATAAGAAGAGCGCCACTCTCATCAGCGACCGTGCCGCTCACGATTATATCCTTTGTACTGGCTGCCTGAAAACCTGATGCCATAAAGACAATAAAAATTATCTCTTTAATGCGGAAGCATCTGAATTTGGGTTTCATCGTGCCAGGTGTCCTGTAAAGCCTCATAACTCGTTTCATTCCAAATGTAACAAAAAGCCATCGCAAAATAATTGAAACTTTTTGTGCTGCATTTTGATTTGTCTTTTTAACGTAGAAATGTTACATTTATGCTTTGCTGTTGCATGAATATGGAAAAAATTGTAATAACGGAGACAGCTAAAACCCCACAGATCACTTTCGATGCAGAGCGCGGATTCTTTGAGATTAAAGGAAAATCAATTCCTGAAAATTCCTTTAGTTTTTATGCTCCCCTTCTTGATTATCTTGACACCTACAGCGCCCGGCCGGCTGACCGCACCATACTTAATGTGAAGTTCGAGTTTTTCAATACAAGCTCAACAAACAGGATACATGCCATGTTCAAAAAGTTCGAAAAGATGTATCTGGGTAACAGTGATGTAACCATCAGGTGGTTCTGTGAGAATGACGATGAGAATATGCTTGAAGCCGGGGAGGATTTCAAGACGATCCTGCAAGTTCCCTTTGAAATAATTGAGGTGGAAGAGCTCTGATTATTTCATTTTGAATATCCGAAGAAAAATTTTCCCTACATTTAGCCTCTCACAATGATGCAGAGATGGTTTTGAATTATATCTGGATAGCTTTTTTCCTAATAGGTTTCGTCTTTGCCCTTGGACAGCTGATCATTAACGGCGACACCGCCATCTTTAACAGGCTCATTGAGGCCACATTCGCCAGTGCTAAGACGGGCTTTGAGATTTCAATAGGATTAACCGGGGTGCTAACCCTTTGGATGGGCCTTATGCGTGTTGGTGAAAAAGGAGGAGTGGTGAATGGGCTCTCTAAGGTTATAGGTCCACTTTTCAGAAAGCTCTTTCCATCCTTGCCCAAGGACAGTCCTGCCTTTGGCTCAATGATGCTTAATGTCGCAGCCAACATGCTGGGGCTCGACAATGCTGCAACACCAATGGGGCTTAAGGCCATGAAAGAAATGCAGGATGCAAATCCGAATAAGGAAGTGGCTTCCGATGCACAGATAATGTTCCTGGTTCTCAATGCAGCAGGGCTGACTATTATCCCCGTAACCATAATGGTTTATCGGTCGCAGCTTGGCGCTGCCAATCCTGCCGATATCTTTATTCCTATTCTTATCTCTACCTTTTTTTCAACGATGGCAGGCATGATAAGTGTTGCCATAGCGCAGAAGATAAACCTTCTGAATAAGGTTGTGCTGGCATATCTCGGAGGATTGACTGCCTTAATAGCAGGAATTGTATGGTACTTCAGCAGTCTTCCCGAGGAAAAAATAACCGCGGTTTCTACTTTTGCAGCGAACTTCACACTCTTCCTGATCATCATTTCGTTCATTGTCGCGGCAATGATCAAAAAGGTCAATGTTTATGATGCCTTTATCGAAGGCGCGAAAGATGGATTTGCTACTGCTATCAAGATAATACCGTTCCTCGTTGCCATCCTTGTTGCAATTGGGATATTCAGGGCTTCCGGCGCTATGGATATGCTTGTTAACGGTATCTCTTCCCTGGTCGCCTGGATGGGTTTTGACACCCGTTTTGCCGATGCCCTGCCCACGGCGTTCATGAAACCGCTGAGCGGTAGCGGATCACGAGGCTTGATGATTG
>JADGPV010000088.1 GCA_017882245.1 Bacteroidales bacterium
GTGACAATACTGTTCTTTCTGTCGAAGATACTGGCGGAGATCTGGAGGAAAGGGCTGATATTGAGTTTTATAATGGCATTATCATCCCCGGCCTTGTAAACTGCCATACCCATCTTGAGCTCTCTCACATGCGCGGCGTCATACCTGCCGGCAGGGGACTTACCCGCTTCATTGCTACCATAAAGGAGGGACGGGAGGCTGGCATCACTGATATTATAAGGGCTGCACAGCTGGCTGACAGGGAGATGTATTCAGAGGGAATTGCAGTCTGTGGTGACATCAGTAACAACGCCCTGACTATCAGAACAAAGAGTGACAGCCTTATCAGTTACGTGACTTTTATAGAGGTGTTCGGTATCAATCCCCTGGCAGCCCGCCAGCGCATGAGTGATGCAGTGAAGGTGGAGGCCGCAGCCAAAGCTGCCGGCCTCCGAAGTCACATTACACCCCATGCCGTTTATTCCATGTCGCCATCATTATTTGAGCTGATAATGGAAAAAATTACCGGAACCTCCGTCACATCATTGCATTTTCTTGAGTCAGCCAGCGAAAGAAAAATGAGCAACAGGCATATTGAGACAGCACTCAAACTGGCAGGTAAAACATCACATCTGATCCTTGTGCATAATACTGTTATCAATAAGGAGGAACTGAAGGCACTAGCTGCTGCTGACAATATCTGGTATTGCCTCTGCCCATCATCAAACATGCGTATTTCAGGTATGATGCCTCCTGTAAAGCTTCTAAGGCAAGCATCTGACCATATAGTTGTGGGTACTGACAGCCTCGCCTCTGCAGACCACCTGAGTATCCTGGGGGAGATGAGGCTCCTGCACGAAGCGGTATCTGACCTGCCTCTTGATGAGATCATAAGATGGGGGACCATCAACGGAGCTCGGGCTCTCCGGATGGAAGACATGGCAGGGTCAATAGAACCAGGAAAGAAACCCGGCCTCATGCTCATTGAAAAGGCAGACCTCTCAGCGTTACGCCTTCGCCCTGACAGCAGGGTGCACAGATTATTGTAAATTTACAACCTGAACTATCTGATTAATGCCGACATTTCTTTTTGACAGCATAGTATTCGGGCCCGTTCACAGCCGCAGGCTTGGTGTCTCACTGGGCATAAACCTGTTGCCAGTGAACAGCAAGTTATGCTCATTCAACTGCATCTACTGTGAATGCGGATGGACGACATGCAGGGCTGCGTCATTAACCAGGCTTCCTTCACGGAGTGAAGTGGGTGATGCCCTCAGAAAGAAACTGGCGGACATGAAAGAGCATGGCAAACAACCTGATGTGATCACATATGCCGGCAACGGTGAACCCACTTTGCACCCTGATTTCTCAGGAATTATAGATGATTCCATAGCTCTGCGCAATGAATACTTCCCGGCTGCAAAAATTTCAGTGCTTTCAAACGGCTCTAACCTTCGCCGCAAGTCGGTGCGCGAAGCGCTGAAGAAGGTTGATATGAATATCCTGAAGCTTGATTCAGCTTTTCCGGAAACAGTAAGGCGATTGAATCAGCCACAAGGCAAATATGACCCCGAGTCTCTGATCCGCAATGTCAGAGACTTTGAAGGCAGGTTTATCATTCAGTCGCTCTTTGTAAGGGGCGAATACCAGGGAGAGATAATTGATAATGCCACCTCCGCCGAGGTCGATGCATGGCTTGCCGTGATTGAGAGGCTGAAGCCGCAGTCTGTAATGATCTATACCATCGAACGCGATACCCCGTTGGGTAATAACCTGAAAAAGGTATCCGTTCATGAGCTGAGAGCCATCGCGGCACGCGTGAACGCCCTGGGGATATCTGCATCTGTCTCCGGCTGAGTATCATGGATGGCAGGAGAATTCTTATCAGCCCCCTGAACTGGGGCTTAGGTCATGCCGGCCGTATGATACCTCTGGCCATTGAACTGAAGAAAAGAGGCAATGAGATAATCTTCGGCACCGATAAAAGCCTTATTCATGTTCTCGAAAAAGATCTTCATGGTATCACCATAATTCAAATTCCCGGAAGCAGGATGCGTTATTCAGGTGTCTTTCCGCAGTATCTTTGCATCTTCCTTCAGGTACCTCTTTTAATCATTTCAGCATTCAGTGAACATTCGGCACTCAAACGCATTGTTCGTGAATTAAAACCCGATATTATCATCTCAGATAACAGGTTTGGTTTTTTTCACAAAGATGTTTACTCCGTTTTTGTAACCCACCAGCTCCGGATAGCGTTCCCCCGGTTTTTACGGTTTCTGGAGCCGGTGGCAGTCTGGCTCAACCGGCAGATAATAGCCGGATATGACTTGTGCCTTGTGCCCGATTACCCCGGTAAGGTGAACCTTTCAGGCCGGCTCTCCCATGAGGTGAACCTGCCGGAAAATGTCTTTTATATGGGACCGCTTTCAAGGTTCAGCGTAACAGATAAAAGTGAGATTAACATGAATTTGCCACCTCATTATTATTGCCTTATCCTCTCAGGGCCGGAGCCGCAACGCTCACTGCTTCTGGAAAAGGTAAGCAGCTCACTGCACGGCATTCAGCTTGTTGTCCTGAGCGGAACACCTTTGACCGGTGACCTGAAAGACGAACACAACATCAATGTAATAGTAAACCCTGATACAACAACGATGAGACATGTTATCAGGGGTAGTGCAATGGTAATCTCTCGTTCTGGCTACACATCAATCATGGAGCTGGTGTCACTCGGAAAAGGTGCAGTGTTAATTCCAACACCTGGACAAACCGAACAGGAATACCTCGGACAGTATAATAATGGCCAACATGATTTTATCACTTTGAAGCAGAATAATTTAGGGGGTTTAAATGAAGCCTGCCAAAAGGAGGAAGTAAAAGCATCAGCCGGTTTTCCTGACAGTTCGGCTCTTTTTGAAGAGGCGATCAGACTCTTACTTGACCAGAAGAAAAAGTGACAGCGCCATCACTCCGGCTCCGGCGAGCAATCCTGTCCAGACCTCCGTCGGTGTGTGATCCTCAAGGTACAATCGTGATGACATTACAGCTCCGCCGAAAAATAATACTGTAACCAGCTGCCATGCTGTCCTGATGTCAAAAAGCAATATCATAAAGACTATCAGTGATAGTAATCCGCCTATCCCGGCAGCATGAAGCGAGATCCGGTAAAAGGCGGTAATTACAAGAGTGACCAGCGTCACGATCGCAATTGAAATAAAATATGCCCTGAAGAGGTTCGGCACCTGTATCCTTATCAAAAGAAATGCTGTGATTGTGTACATCACAAGAGCGAATGTCAGCAGAACAACCCTCTCATTGCGATCCCTGGCATTAAATGTCTTTATGGCACCCCGGTAATAGAGTACTGCAGCCAGTGACAGCGGAAGGAGCACATTATTAGCCAAAACCAAAATAAAGATTGTCCTCTTCATCTGGAAGGGGATGAAAGAAAACAGTGTGGGTGAGCTGTATATGAGAATCAGTCCGTACAGCGGGATGAACAAAGGATGAAACATGACAGAAAGTACATTCGCTGTTTTTGCGACCCACGGTATTTTTGCAGAACTCATTTTATCTCCTTCCTCATCCTGGCAACAGGAATATTCAGTTGTTCACGGTACTTCGCGACCGTACGGCGGGCAATAAGGTAACCCTTCTCCTGAAGGATCTCCGTCAGCTTCTCATCTGTCAGCGGCTTACGCTTATCTTCATTCCCCAGGCACTCCTGAAGGATCCTCTTTATCTCCCGTGTTGAGACTTCATCGCCGGCATCTGTCTGCATTCCTTCAGAGAAAAAGAATTTCAGCGGGTAGATCCCAAAATGCGTCTGTATGTATTTGCTGTTGGCCACACGTGAAACCGTCGAGATATCCAGCCCGGTCATCTCGGCGACATCTTTTAATATCATTGGCCGAAGCTTGGTGTCATCTCCCTCTGTAAAATACTCTTTCTGATATTCCAGTATGGCATTCATCGTCAGCAGGAGAGTGTTCTGCCTCTGTTTCATTGCATCAATGAACCATTTGGCAGCATCAAGCTTCTGCTTAACAAACATTATTGCATCGCGGTTCTGCTTGCCGGCCGCCTTGTCACGCGAATATGTCTGGAGCATCTCACTGTAACCCCTGTTTACCTTAAGGTCAGGGACATTACGGTTATTCAGGCTGAGTTCAAGCCCGTAATCAGTCTGTTCAAGAATAAAGTCGGGTATTATTTGCTGAGCCGTCTTATGGTAGGGGTCGTTCACAGCTCCACCGGGTTTAGGGTTCAGCTTCAGGACCTCTTCAATGACGCCCTTCATATCCTGTTCGCTGATCATGAGCTTCGCCATAATCTTCTCATAATGTCTCCTTGAGAACTCCTCAAAATAATCTTCTAAAACTGTTTTTGTAAGGAGGACTGAGGCAGATGACAGATCCTTCCTTTCGATCTGCAGCAGGAGGCATTCACGCAGATCGCGCGCTCCCACTCCCGGAGGTTCCAGATCCTGTATGATGGTCAGAACTTCATTCAGTTCTTTCACGTCGGTGGTTATATTCTGAAGGAAGGCAAGGTCATCAACCATGTTCTCCACCTCCCTGCGAAGATATCCGTCATCGTCGATATTACCTATTATATATTCGCCCAGTATCTGCTGCCTTTCAGTCTCAGCCCTGAGATTAAACTGGGAAATAATGTTCTCATGAAATGACGTTCCGGCAGAAAAAGGTATTTCCTCCCTCCGTTCATCGTCCTTTGAAGTATTATTTGACTGAAGGCGATAATCAGGAATATCTTCATCATTGAGGTAATCATCAAGCGCAAACTCATCCTGCTCCCGTTCTTCCTGTTCCTCATTTATTTCCTCTTCATCCTCGCCCTGAACATCCTCATCTTCTTCTTCTCCTTCCTCCAGGGCGGGGTTCTCTTCCAACTCCTTCTTGATACGCTCTTCAAGCTGCATAGCAGGAACTTCCAGCAGCTTGATCATCTGTATCTGCTGGGGTGATAGTTTCTGGAGCAGCTTCTGCTGTAGCTTCTGATCTAGCATGCTACTTGTCGTCTAACTCGCTAAAATTCAGCGTTACGCGGAGTTCTCGGGAAGGGTATTACATCGCGGATATTTGACATGCCTGTCATGAAAAGTATCAGGCGTTCAAAGCCAAGGCCAAATCCTGAATGAGGAACTGTTCCGAATTTTCTGGTGTCAAGATACCACCACAGGTCCTTAAGTGGTAGGTTCATCTCTTCAATCCTTCGCGTCAGCTTATCAAGCTCCTCCTCTCTTTGTGACCCTCCGATGATCTCACCTATTCCCGGGAAGAGAACATCCATAGCCCTGACGGTATTGCTGTCATCATTCAGTTTCATGTAAAAAGCCTTGATTGCTTTGGGATAATCGGTAAGTATCACCGGGCGTTTGAAGTGTACCTCCACAAGATAACGTTCATGCTCTGCCTGCAGGTCACGCCCCCATCCGATCTCATATTCCCATTTGTGATCAGCTGCCTCAAGTATCTTTATTGCCTCGGTATATGTCAGCCTGACAAAGCTGTTGGCAAGGACAAACTCGAGCCGCTCAATAAGATCCTTGTCAATCATTTTATTGAGAAACTCCAGGTCTTCACGGCAGTTGTCAAGAGCATATTTTATGAGGTATTTCAGGAAGTCCTCAGCCATATCCATGTTATCGTTGAGGTCCCAGAATGCCATCTCCGGTTCTATCATCCAGAACTCTGCCAGGTGACGGGGTGTGTTCGAGTTTTCTGCGCGGAACGTAGGCCCGAATGTGTAAATCTCTCCCAATGCCAGGGCTCCCAGCTCGCCCTCGAGCTGACCCGAGACAGTAAGATTTGTGGGTTTGCCGAAGAAATCCTTTTCAAAATCAACAGCACCTTTATCCGTATGCGGCAGGTCATTCAGGTCAAGTGTCGTGACGTGGAACATCTCGCCGGCCCCTTCAGCGTCACTGCCGGTGATAACAGGTGTATGCAGGTAAAAGAAGCCCCTGTCGTTAAAGTACTTATGTATGCCGAAGGCCATGGCATGGCGGATACGCATAACTGCCCCGAAAGTGTTCGTGCGGAAACGGAGATGGGCTATCTCCCTGAGGAACTCCATCGAGTGCCCCTTTTTCTGAAGAGGGTAAATATCAGGATCGCACTTTCCGTAAAGAACAACTTCGGAAGCAAGGATCTCAACGCTCTGTCCTTTGCCCTGCGACGCTTCCAGTGTTCCGGTAACACCGAGGCTGGCGCCTGTGGTGATATCCCTGAGGAGATCAGCCGGGAAAAGGCTGATATCTATTACTACCTGGATATTATTTATAGTGGAGCCGTCATTCAATGCAACGAATGCAACGTTCTTTATTTCTCTCTTTGTCCTGACCCATCCTTTTACTAATACCTTCTCTCCGGTCACAGGACCTGCAAGTAGTTCCTTTACTCTTTTCCTCTTCATAAATGATAAATACTATACTTCACAAAAATAGCATTTTGTTACTCTGCAGGCAAGGCTCTGCTAATAAATGGCACTATTTTTGTGCACAAAGGCAATTTTCCGTGCAGCACTGCCGTTTCTATAAAGGGATTCAGCTATTTGAATTATCAGGGAAATTAGGTATATTTACCTTTCTAATCAGAAAAGCATCAGGATATGGAAGTTGATAGCAAGATTATCGTAGTGCCGTGGGATTTCACTCCCATCGCTGAGTATGCGTTGCAGCACGCTGTAAAGATATCGCGTATGACGCACAATGATATCTGCCTTTTGCATATTGTTGAGAAGATAACCACTGAAGGCGGGATTAAGGCTAAACAGGCTTCGATGACCATCAAGGGTAACGAGATAGAGCGTAATTTTGGCGTTGTGGTAAAGACACATGTTCAGCGCGGTACCATATTCAAACAGATACCCGAGTTTGTTAACGACCGCGGTGCGTCACTGGTTGTCATGGGCACTCACGGGATGAGCGGGATGCAAAAACTCACGGGGAGCTGGGCGCTGAAAGTGATTGCAAAATCAAAGGTTCCTTACATAGTAGTTCAGGCTCCGCCGAGCGATCAGGAGAGATATCACAATATCGTATGCCCCATTGACTGGCGTGCCGAAGAAAAAGAGAAGCTCTCAATGGCAGTCTTCATGGGCAAATACTTTGATTCAAAGATCCACATCCTGAAGGCAACCCGGAAAGATGAGTCACTGGCGAAAAAGGCCAACCTGAACCTGAATTATACGGTAAGGATGCTCATACAGAATAATATTGAGTATGAGATCAGGGAAGTGCCGTCTGATAAGTTTGCCGAGCAGACCATTGAGATAGCTCAGCAGATTAATGCAGACCTCATCCTTATAATGACTACCAAAGACATCACTTTTGCCGATTATGTGATAGGCGCAAAAGAACAGGAAATCATTGCCAACAGCTCAAAGATACCGGTCTGCTGTGTAAACCCGTCGTCGGCCTTTGCCAACCTCGGGCAGTTCATGTACGGTTGATGGCATGTCTATTTCTGTTTCTCATGTCACCAAATCCTATGGTGCCCAGAAGGCGCTTGATGATGTTTCATTCTCTATAAGCAAGGGAGAGATAGCTGCTTTTATTGGTCCCAACGGAGCCGGCAAATCGACCATGATGAGGATCATCACCGGCTTCCTCGCACCCGACACAGGTGAAGTAACAGTCTGTGGCTTACCAACTGGACCAGGGATGACGGAGGTAAGACGCCTGATCGGCTATCTGCCTGAAAATAACCCGCTTTATGCCGATATGTATGTCAGGGAATACCTCGGTTATGTGGCTGACATCTATAAAATGGGCAGGAAACGCCGGGAGGCCGTAAAATCAGTCATTGAGCGTACCGGACTGGCTCCCGAGCAAAATAAAAAGATAGGCGCACTGTCAAAGGGATTCCGGCAGCGCGTAGGATTGGCGCAGGCTTTGATACATGACCCGCAGGTGCTGATCCTTGATGAGGCCACCACAGGGCTTGATCCTAACCAGATCATTGAAATCCGTAACCTCATCTCTGAGGTAGGCACTGAAAGAACAGTGATGCTCTCAACGCATATCATGCAGGAGGTTGAGGCTATCTGCAGCAAGGTTATAATTATTGATTATGGCCGGATTGTGGCCGACGGTTCGCTTGCAGAGATTTCAGCCATTGCCGGCTCAAGCCTCGAGGACACCTTCCGGCAGCTGACAGGCAAATAGTTCTATGCTTGCTTAGCTGTTCAGATCGTTGTAAGCCGCCTCCATCAGGAGGAAGAATGCCTGTGCCTCGGTCGACCTGCCGGGATGATCGAATGAGGGCGCGCCGGCAGCACCTGTTACATATCCGTGCTCATCGATCTTAGAATATGCGGCCTGCCTCATCATATCAGCCTGGTTTAGGTATGCCCGGTCAAGCCATCCGCCCTTAACGCCCCTGTATACTGAATACGCAAGCATCTGCCCAAGATTGGTCTCAATAAAGGTATCGGGTTCATTTACATAATCATGGAAGAATCCGTCAGGCCGGAAGTGGGCAAGACATCCTTCGAGCAGCTCACTGTGATAACCTATCAGCTGTTGCTTTTCCTCTGCCATTCCATCCGGAAGCATCCTGATCACACGGGCATAACATGCTGCAGCCCAGCCATTTCCTCCGCCCCAGTATCTGCTGCTTATAAACTTCTGTTCACCGTCGTTCCAGCGGTGCGAGAACAATTTGTCTTTCGTATTCCATAATGCCCTCCTGAAGCCATTGATCTGGGCTATTGCCTCAGTGTACTTTCCTGCAGCGGCAATAAATGGAGGCGCCATATACATTGCATCACTCCATATCTCAGGCGAATTCATCGTATGATATAATGTGCCCTCTTTGCTTCGTGGAGCTTTTATGAGAAGCCAGTCGAGCATTCTGTCAGCTGCAGCCTTCAGATCCTCCTCCTTAGTTATCTCATAGGCCTTTAATACTGCCTCTCCAGCTGCCGCGGGATCAGTTGCGCCGTTGTCAGTATAGACCACCGCCAGCCGTCCGTCTTCACGTTGTCTCAGGACAGCCTCTTTGGCCATAAGATATACCATCTCAATATCACCAAGCTCAAGCATCGCCTGTGCTGCAACACCCTGCTCCCATGAAGCACGCTGCATCGAGAACATTGCACGCCTTGTTTTTTCTATTGCCTCTTCCTGTAGGTTTTTCTTCAATTCCTTACTTTCTGATTTACATGCCGGAAATGCAGCAATGCTTCCTCCGGCAAGTGCTGTGCTGATGAAAAATTTCCTGCGATCCATATTTTTTAAGATTATCAGTTTGACCCGCTTTGAGAAACTCAAGATAAGCAATCATTGAATTCAAAGATTCATTTACCCTACATTTTGCATTATACAAAAATGAAATCTGCGACCCCGTTTGGGGTCGGACAATATATTTCAACATTCCATCTACAAAGCTGTTGTAGGCCATCGAATAATTAATCTGAAATAGAAACCAAATTATTCGATCATCTACGAAGATCATTAAATCTGAATTACCACTTGCCTACAATAATCTGATCATCTACGATGATAATCAGGTAAATTTCTGGACCTTCGGACCTGAGACCCTTGGATCTTTTGACTTTTTAATTATCTTTGCCCCGTTATTGACGGTGGACGGATTTGTACTGATTGCAACCACGGAAAAAAATGCTAAAACGGTTTCCCCCCGCTGCATCTCAACAATCCGCCCCTGCCTTTGTTTAACAAATAAAATTGTAATATGAGCTATTTATTTACTTCTGAATCCGTCTCCGAAGGCCATCCCGATAAGGTAGCCGATCAGATCTCGGACGCACTGCTGGATAACTTTCTTGCATGGGACCCCGAATCAAAAGTCGCCTGCGAAACCCTCGTAACAACCGGACAGGTAGTCGTGGCTGGCGAGGTGAAGACTAGTACTTATATCGATGTGCAGACAATAATCAGGGACGTTATAAATAAAATCGGGTATACAAAAGCCGAGTACATGTTTTCCGGAAATTCCTGCGGCATCTTCTCTGCCATCCATGAGCAGTCGCCCGACATCAACCAGGGTGTGGTGCGTAAGAAAAAAGAGGATCAGGGCGCAGGCGATCAGGGAATGATGTTCGGATACGCCATCGACGAAACAGAAAATTTCCTTCCGTTGTCACTCGATATCGCTCATGAGCTTGTCTTTCAGCTGGCAGAGATACGCCGCGAAGGCAAAGACATGAAATACCTCAGACCCGATTCCAAATCACAGGTCACAATCGAATACAATGATGACAGCACACCTCGCAGAGTGCATACTATTGTCGTTTCAACACAGCATGACGACTTTGACCCTGACGAGAAGAAGATGCTTGAAATCATAAAGGCTGATGTCATCAACATACTTGTTCCAAGGGTAATGGCACAGTTTGGCAAGCCGGTACGGGCGCTGTTTGACAAAAAAATCAAGTATCACGTTAACCCCACAGGCAAGTTTGTGATCGGTGGACCTCACGGTGACAGCGGACTCACAGGCCGTAAAATAATTGTCGATACCTACGGCGGTCGCGGTGCTCATGGCGGTGGAGCCTTCTCGGGCAAAGACCCTTCAAAGGTCGACCGTTCGGCAGCCTATGCAGCACGACACATAGCTAAAAATATGGTTGCTGCCGGCGTCGCACGGGAATTGCTTGTTCAAATATCATATGCAATCGGCGTTGCTAAACCGGTAGGCATATATGTCAATACTTTCGGTACGGCTAAGGTGAAAATGACAGATGGTGAAATTGCCAAAAAGATTGGAAAAATGTTTGACCTCCGTCCTGCAATGATAGAAAAGGAGTTTGGCCTCCGCAAACCCATTTACAGCGAGACGGCCGCTTACGGCCATATGGGTCGCAAACCCCGTGACGTAAAAAAAGTATTTAAATCATCCAATGGCCAGCCGGACAAGAAGATGACAGTCAGTCTCTTCAGGTGGGAGAAGCTCAATAAGGTGAACGAGATAAAAAAAGCTTTCGGTCTTTAGTAGGAAGACTTTACAATACGGGCAATATTATCCGATCTGCCGAGGGTATAGTAATGTATTCCCGGCACTTCGTTTTTAAGAAGGTCACGGCTCTGAACGGTGGCCCATTCAATTCCTACCTCCCGGGCCTCCTCATCGCTGCGGCAGTTCGAAAGTTCATGCACCAGCTCTTCCGGTATTTCAATATGAAACGTCTGGGGAAGGAGGTTCACGTCAGTCATTGCCGAGACCGGCTTGATCCCCGGGATAAGAGGTACAGTAATTCCCATTGCCCTGATAGCATCGCGGAAGGCATAAAATTTTGCATTGTCGAAAAACATCTGTGTGACAACATAGCTCGCCCCTCCGTCTACCTTGTTTTTCAGGTTCATCAGGTCATTCTTCATGTTGGGAGCCTCAAAGTGCTTCTCGGGATAAGCGGCGACACCAATACAGAATGATGTTGGAGTCATGTTCTTCAGTTCAGGATCGATGTAATGGCCTTTGTTCATGTCAGCTATCTGCCGCACCAGCTCGCTGCTGTTTCTGTGGCCGTCAGGCTCGGGGATGAAAACACGGCTTCCCTTCGGAGGATCGCCGCGCAGGGCAAGCACATCATTGATCCCCAGAAAGTTCATCTCAATCAGCATATTCTCCGTCTCTTCCCTGGTGAACCCGCCGCACAGCAGATGAGGAACAACATTGACATTATACTTGTATTTAACAGCAGCAGCGAGTGCAATGGTACCGGGACGCTTACGCGTCACACGCTTCTCAAGCAGCCCGTCAGGTCTTGCAGCCAGTACCACTTCATTGCGGTGCGAGGTAAAATTTATATACGCCGGGGCATACTCAAGCAGGTTCTCTATAGTATGGTAAATACGGTCTATGCTGTGTCCCTTGAGCGGGGGAAGAAGCTCAAAAGTGAACAGAGGTTTATTGGAGCTGTTTATAAGGTCGATTACTGTGGTTCCCTGCATAATTTCGTATTAAAGATTAGGAGCCAGCCATTTTGCCGCCTCTTCTACTGTCATGCCGCATCGGTGTGCATAATCTTCAAGCTGATCCCTGCCTATTGTGCCAACATTGAAATAAGATGAACCGGATGAAGCAAAGATATAACCGCACACTGATGAGACCGGTACCATGACATAACTCTCGGTCAGCGTCACCCCTATTGTCTCAGTTGCGCTCAGAAGGTCAAAGATGACCTGCTTGCCGGTATGGTCGGGACATGCGGGATATCCAGGAGCAGGCCTGATACCCTGATATCTAACCTTGAAGAGTTCCTCTGCTGTCAGCTTCTCATCAGGCGTATAACCCCAGTGCCTGACACGTATCTCACGGTGCAGCCATTCAGCAGCCGCCTCTGCAAACCGGTCGGCGAGAATATGCAGCATAATATTCTTATAATCGTCGCCGGCAATATCCTGCGGCAGCTTTTCCCTGATCTTAACCGTTACTACAAAAGCTCCGGCATGATCTCCTTTTTCAGCTAAGAAGTCCGACAGGCAAAGATTTGGTTTTCCGGATACCTTCTCCTCCTGGTTGCGCAGAAAGCGGAACCATACTGCCTCGCCCCCGTCAGCCGGTAAGATCCTGACATCGTCTCCGTGCTTCTCAGCCGGCCATATCCCTGAAAGGGCCTCTGCGACCATCAGCTCCTCGTCTGCTATCCTTTTAACCATTTCGACAGCATCGTCATACAGCTTTTTTGCTTCCGGACCTCTTACTGGATCACCGAATATCTCCGGATAACGCCCATTGATCTTCCATGCGAAAAAGAAGAATGTCCAGTCTATATAATCAATAAGCTTCCGGAGAGGTACGGGACCTGAGTTTATAACTCCCGTCATCGCCGGGGCTATCGCAGGCTTGTCTGTTCTGAATGCGTTCCGCCTTGCATCTTCTATGGCTATGAGCTTTTTCTCCCTTCGTGATGCTTCATGATCCTCCCTGAGTCTGCTGTATTTCTCTTTGATTGTTTCATGCAGGGAACTCTCAGGTGATACTAGTCCTGATAGTGCATGTATGGCACGCGATGCATCCTTTACGTGAACAGCTGAGAATGAATATACCGGAGCGATCTTTACTGCAGTATGTATTTCCGAAGTGGTAGCGCCTCCTATAAGCAGAGGTATCTTCATTCCGCGCTCTTCCATCAGGGAGGCGACATGAACCATCTCTTCCAGCGAGGGTGTAATCAATCCTGAAAGTCCGATAAAGTCAACTTTTTCTCTCTCTGCAGTATCAAGGATGGTCTCGGCGGGTACCATAACCCCAAGATCAATGACCTGATAATTATTACATGAAAGTATTACGCCGACAATGTTTTTACCAATATCATGAACATCTCCTTTCACTGTAGCAAGAAGCACTTTCCCCGCTGTGGATACTTCTCCCGCTTTCGTTTCTGCTTCAATGTGAGGTGTGAGCTGAGCAACAGCTTTCTTCATCACCCTTGCACTCTTGACCACCTGCGGAAGGAACATTCTGCCGGAGCCGAAGAGATCTCCTACCTCATTCATTCCGTCCATCAGTGGCCCCTCAATAATGCGCAGTGACCTTTCAAAGAGCGGCCTTGCCTCCTCAACGTCATCGGCAATGAACGTATCAATGCCGTTGACCAGTGCATATTTTATCCGGGAGATGACATCTCCGTCTCTCCAGACCAGATGTTTTGTCTCCTCCTCCTGCTTTCCGCCCTTCATGCCAGCCGCAAACTGCAGAAGCCTGTCAGTTGCGTCTTTCCTCCTGTTCAATACCACATCCTCTGTCAGCCGTAGCAGATCAGGCTCAATTGAGGTATATACTTTCAGCAGACCGGGGTTCACAATACCCATATCCATCCCGGCCTTTATAGCATGAAAAAGAAAAACAGCATGCATTGCCTCCCTGACAGGGTCATTGCCCCTGAAAGAGAATGAGAGGTTGCTTACGCCTCCGCTCACCCTGGCGTAAGGCAGGTTAGCCTTGATGTATTCCGTAGCCTTTATGTAATCAACCGCATAGTTGTTATGTTCTTCAATACCGGTGGCGATTGCCAGTATGTTCGGGTCAAAGAAAATATCTTCAGGAGGGAAGCCTGCCTTTTCGGTAAGCAGCCTGTACGACCGGGTAGCGACTTCTTTTTTTCGTTCAAAAGTGTCGGCCTGCCCATGCTCATCAAAAAGCATTACAACGGCGGCAGCTCCGTACCGGCGGATCAGGTGCGCCTTCGCCAGGAACTCATACTCACCCTCCTTAAGGCTTATTGAGTTAACCACCGGCTTGCCCTGGACACAACGCAAACCAGCTTCAATGACATCCCATTTTGATGAATCAATCATTACCGGCAGGCGGGCTATGTCAGGTTCGCTCATCAGCAGGTTTATGAACCGTGTCATGGCCGCCGCGCCGTCTATCATGGCATCATCCATGCATATATCAATGACCTGAGCTCCACCCTCTACCTGGTCACGGGCCACATCAAGCGCTGCCTGGAAGTTGCCATCGCGGATCAGCCGTGCAAACTTGAGTGAACCGGCCACATTGGTGCGCTCACCTATGTTGACAAAGTTGGTGTCTTTACGAAGCACAAGAGGCTCTAAACCTGCAAGTGCAGTGATATGTTTTCTTTCAGGAACTGTTCTGGGAGCATACTTATGAGCCAGCGATGCAATGACCTTTATATGTTCAGGAGTAGTTCCGCAACATCCGCCTATGATATTGACCCATCCGTTCTGCAGGAACCCGCTTATAACGTTTCCCATGTAATCCGGAGTCTGATCATACTCGGCAAACTGGTTCGGAAGTCCGGCGTTGGGATGGGCAGAGACAAAGAACGGAGCCTTTACTGACAGTTCCTCAATGAACGGTCTGAGCTGCTCAGCACCGAGAGCACAGTTAAGTCCTATGCTGAGAAGCGGATAGTGTGACATTGAAATGAGGAAAGCCTCGAGAGTCTGGCCGGTAAGGGTACGGCCA
Source organism: Bacteroidales bacterium (assembly GCA_017882245.1). GTDB lineage: Bacteria > Bacteroidota > Bacteroidia > Bacteroidales > VadinHA17 > SR-FBR-E99. The sequence continues at coordinate 14,904 of JADGPV010000088.1, forward strand.
CTGGCGTCGGTAATGGTTCCTGAAACCATCACGGGAAGGTCGATACCCTTCTCAGCGAGTACACCGCTTATGGCAAAAAGCGCAGCCCTGGCATTAAGTCCGTCAAAGACTGTTTCGACAAGCAGAATATCAACACCGCCATCAACCAGTCCCCTGGCCTGTTCAGCATAGGCTTCGGCAAGCTGCGTGAAAGTTATAGTTCGGGCTCCGGGGTCACTGACATCGGGTGACATTGAGGCTGTGCGGTTGGTGGGTCCCAGCGAGCCGGCAACCCATGCCTCTTTACCTGTTTCCTTCAGATGTTCCGAAACAGCTTCGCAGGCAAGCTTTGCAGCAGCAACATTGATATTATAAACCTGATCCTCCATGCCATAATCGGCCATGGAGACCCTGTTGGCATTGAATGTGTTTGTACTGATTATGTCAGCGCCCGCCCTGAGATAGTCAAGGTGAATTGAACGTATAACATCAGGCTGAGTTATTGAGAGAAGGTCATAGTTTCCCTTCAGCGGCTTATGGTGATCCATGAATTTATCACCGCGATATTGCTCTTCAATGAGCCTGTGGAGCTGTATCATCGTGCCCATGGCACCGTCAAGAACAAATATCTTCTTGCGGAGTGACTCTGCTAAATCTCTCTTCACCTTAATCTGGTTTTACGCGGTAAAAATACTTCAGGAACCCTATAAATCAAAACTTTTAATCATTTGACAGTACTGGTGGCCTTCCTATTTGTAATACGTTGCCATATCTTTACTATAACCACTGCAAGGCCCGCTATAAGGTATGGCATACGCCTTCTCATGATTTTAAGTGTTTTATCGCCTCTGATTATTTCAATCACTTTGCCTGCCACATTCATCTCAATGCTCCACGGATCAGGTATCAGGGCAGCGTCGCCCCTCGTTTTAATGAAGCGCGAGAGTTTGCCTATTCTCACCTCAGTTATCCTGTGAACAACAAAACCTCCATCGCGTCTGAGCGCCACTACCTTGCCGGCAGTCAGTGGCTTTTCAGGGTTAAGCGGGTTTATGATTATTCTGTCGCCGGGTTTTATCGTTGGCCACATGCTATATCCTCCCGCTGTGACTGTCACTTGTTTTCCCTCTTCAAGGAGAGATAGGGATGCGGCAGTGACTGTCTCCGCCGTAGTGTTTTCGCGTGCCATAAGGTAATCATGTATACTGTTGTCAGGCAGGAATTGCAGACTGCTTATCTTCACTGATGAGGCCAGATCCGTAACTGATGCCACCAGCCGGGCTGTAGCATCCCCGTCCCAGTTCTGCTGGATGCAGTTGGCCATTATCAGTCCGGCAGCCTCTGCGCCCGAAAGAGGTGCCGAGATGTTTGACCTGCCATGACTGATGATCCACAGGTGATCGACCTCGGAGCTCCGTGGCTCATCATTGCGGTAGACCGGAGTGCTGTGCATCACCCACCTTCCGTCATTTTTCATTAATATCAGCCTGTCATCATGAACAACCCTGTCGCCATTCCGGTCGAAGATACCGGCCATGGTTGTCTTGCCGCTTCCCGACCTGCCTGTGAACACCCACCCCCTGCCGTTGCATTTCACTCCTGATCCATGGATCATTATTTCTCCGTTTATTGTGGTTAGGAAATAGAGAATCAGACCATCAATAGGATAAGGCAATGGATCCGTATCTGTGCCGGCTTCGTCAGTGAAAAGTTGCCATCTCATCTTCCCCCGGGGAATGATCAGCAGAGGATACCGGACAGGATCTTTCAGCGATGCCTTAACATAGGTCATGTCTTCACTGGTGGCCACTTCCCAGAAAGGTTCTCCGGATTTTTCCGGCCCTTCCGGCGTCTCTTCCACATGCTGCGCATCAAATACTTTTACAGTCTCAGAAGGGATAATCGCTTTTTCGGGTTTAACTTCAATTATGAGTCCGGGTTCGCCCCCGGATGTGGCAATAAAAGCAGTAAACCGTTTATCGAGCCTGAGATTCACACCATCTTCAGACTGAAGACGAATCCTCTTCCCGGCTATGATCAGATCCAGTGTCAATATTCCCTGAAATGAAGAAATTCCTGAACCTGCTCAAGAAAAAGCATGATATCTTTTTCTGCTTCAGCCTGGTTAACATCGAACTCTTCAGCCAACCTGGCTGTTATATCCCTGATGTCACGTTTCCCGTCAATCAGTTCCCAAATAAATACTCCAGTCTCATTTAACCTGTAAAGCGAATCCATGTCAGCAATATTATCGGTAAGTGGAATGAGCAGGCATTCGTCATTGATCCTGCGAAATACTACCCGGGGCGAATGTGACGGTATAGAGGATACTGATATCATTAATTCAATTTCACTCAAAGGTAGCCAATTTCAGTCTATCTTTGGAAGTGTAAAAACAAGCACATAATGTCAAAGAAGAACCAGGGAACTAAGGGCACCGGCATTGATCAGAAAAAGTTAATTGAACTGATAACCGGTGCTATGGCAAAAAACCCGAAACAATCATTGAATTACAAGCAGATAGCCTCAAAGCTCCAGATCACTGACAAGGACGAAAAACGGTCGTTGTCTGAGGCTCTCCTCAGAATGATGAAAGATGGTCTGGCAGAGGAGATAGAACATGGAAAATACATCCTGAAAGATGTCGGAGGGTATATAACCGGAACAATCGACCTGACCAAATTCGGATACGCTTTTGTCATCTCCGGGGAATCGGAGGGTGATGTTTTTATTGCTGCGCGTAATCTTAACACCGCCCTCCACGGCGACCAGGTCAAAGTGCGTCTTCATGCCCGTCATAAAGGCAAAAGGCCCGAGGGAGAAGTAGTTGAAATATTAAACAGGTCGCGCTCTTCCTTCGTCGGAACAATTGAGCTGACACCCCAGTTTGCCTTCCTGATACCTGAAAACAAAAATATGCCCTTCGACCTTTTTATTCCTCTGTCAAAGCTTAACGGCGCCAAACAGGGTCAGAAGGCAGTGGCGAAGCTGGTGGAGTGGGATCAGCGGTCACGAAATCCTGTGGGCGAGATAACCGACGTACTGGGTTACCCGGGGGAGAATGACACTGA
>JADGPV010000017.1 GCA_017882245.1 Bacteroidales bacterium
ATAAAGTCGTCGACAGGAAGAAGCTTATTGAGTTTGATCCAGCCCTTTTTCTAAAGCTTGATCCGGGTACGATTATCAAGTTTTATCCGAGCGAGGTTGATGAATCTGGTTCGGGAACTAATGGCAGCTATACACGCCTCCTGACCCCCGACGGAACGGAAACGGTGGTAGAGACTTCCGGGATGGGGACACAGACTATAATTACAACTGATGCTGACTACCGGAGGGAAAATAATATACCAACGAATGAAGTCTATAACCGGAATGCCCGTTATTACCAGCTTGGTGAACTGGCAGAGCTTGAACGTACTGCCTCCGGAGCTATCCTGAGGGCATACACGGCCGTAGGCGACAACCTGAGCGAGTGGGCAGTTTCTCAGGAGACCATGGAGCAGGTCTTTCCCAAAGTTGAAACCTTCGTGCTCACAGATCAGGATATTAAGGCATGGCAGCAGATCTCACGAACAAATGTCGCCTCCGGAAGCTATGATGACGATAATCTTACAGTCAAGCTGTCAGTTAAAATGATTGTTGCGGCGGCTGAGGTCACACTTGAAGGCTGTTCCGAGCTCGGAGCAGGTGAACAGGGAAAGGTTACTGCATCAGGGAAACCGGGCGGAGGCACTTACGAGTTCTGGGTGGAACCCTCTGACCTTATGTCCGTTGATGCCTCGGGCGCTTCGGCAACCCTGACCGGTTCCAGGCCAGGCCGTGGCACCCTCTATGTTGAATATACCTCCCCGGACGGAACCAAAGCCCAGGCATCACGCCCTGCATCGATGGTACGGATCTATGATTATAACGGCGGTGATGCCATCCCGCAGATACCACTGTATGATATTGATGGCAAGAAAGTGTCAGGCAAACTGACAATACGCTACGGCTCAGAGCCCGATGAAGCACAGGAACTGGTTGATTTCGTGTCAGGCAATCCTGCTGTGTTTACTGCGGCTGCTACAGCAGACAATATAGATCTTCAGGGAGCGAAACCCGGAAAGGCCACCCTGGAAGCCAGGGACAACTGCGGCAACACCACAGGACCGACCGTGGAGGTGGAGGTTGTCAACTGTGACAAGGAGACCGTGGAAGCGCTTGAGAGGATGAGGAAGGCAGCTGTTGAGAATCTTCAGGATGCTGCAGAGAGGTTACAGAAAATATCCGGCTCGAAGGAATTTGAAAAGGCAAGGGATGACCTGGTCGGATCAACCGTTGAGCTGCTCGCCAAGGCTGGCCTGACAATTATTGCCAGCGGAAAGTCACCATCAGCTGCTGTCAATACTGCTGCCAAGATAGCTGAAGCCGGATCCGCAATATCGGAAATGATAGGCAGTGCAAGCCAGGGTGAATTTTATGAAAACGCAGTCAAGACAGCCTTCGAGGAAATAAACGGAGAAGTTGCAGGGGCAATTACGGGGGTTGTGGAAGTCGCCCAGGCTGCAAAGAAATTCGGCGAAAATGCCGGTGAGATCCTGAAGCACGAAGAGGTATTGAAAAGCGCCATGGAGAGTTGGGAGAAAGCCAACAAAGATTTACAAAGAATTGACCGGCTTCAGCTGACTTGCAAGGGAGACAAAACACAACCCAAGAAACAGGAAGAACCCAAGGCAGACCAGACACCCGAGCCAACTAAACCGACCCCGCCGACAGAACCGAAACCTAAGACTGACACTCCTCCTGCAAAGGAACAACCTACGGAAGAACCCACAACGCCGGAACCGGGAGATGAAGAACCTCCAATCTCACCCCCGCCGCCAACAAGCGAGCCCCGTCAGGTGGGCCTGCCATATTCTCCTGAAGATTGCGGATGCGGGAAGGCGAAAAGCATCAGCGTAAGCTCGGCGGGATTTTCAACTCTCCAGGCCGGAATAAAGAACATTGGCGACTGTGTTGATAAATTCAATAGTATCTCGGTAACCGATTATACCAATACCCTGAAAGAGTTGGCAGCACTGACAGACACACTGAAAGTAGCTGCTGATGGAAATCCTTCCCTATTCCAGGTGAAAGCGAAAGAAGCCAAACCTCAGCTTGATTCGCTGATAGAACGTACAAAATCATACGACGAGGCAGGTAAGACTTTCATGAAGCAGTTTGAGAAATGCCCGGATTCAGTATCTGCCGGAATGGATGTCCTGAAATCAGCCCTGACAGTTACAGTTGATTCAATTTCAACGAAGTATTAAATTTTTTCATGATAAAAAACCGGAGGTTGAATATTGAAATCTTTCTTCAATACTACAAACAATCTGAAACTCTGAAACTCTGTAACCTGGAACATTGAACTAGAACCTCTCAGCAAGGTAACCGGCCATTTCTTCCTGCATTTCGCGGGCCTTATTGCCGGCTGTCACAGCAAAATGTTCGGAGCTGTCAGCATAAATGATACCCCTCGAGGAATTGACAAGCAGGCCGCAACGACTGTTCATCCCGTATTTTGCCACCTCGGCCAGGCTCCCTCCCTGGGCTCCTACTCCCGGCACAAGCAGAAAGTGATTGGGGACAATTTTTCTGATGTCCGCCAGCATCTCTGCGCGGGTTGCTCCGACAACATACATGATGTTATCAATGGTGCCCCATTTTTGCGAGACAGCAAGCACCCTTTCGAAAAGCCGCTGTCCTTTGTCAGTATGGTACTGAAAATCTTCTGCACCCTTGTTTGATGTGAGAGCGAGAATGACTGCCCACTTCTGGGGATATGAGAGGAACGGAGTGACAGAATCTTCACCCATATAAGGCGCTACCGTCACAGCATCTATGGGCATCTCACCGAAAACCGCCCTGGCATACATCTTCGATGTGTTGCCTATGTCTCCGCGCTTGGCATCGGCAATGATGAAAATATTCGTATCCAGTTTGTTTATGTATCTCACCGTCTTATCGAGTGCCGCCATTCCCTTCTGTCCGTAACTCTCATAAAAGGCGAAGTTCGGTTTGTATGCAACCGTATATATATGCGTTGCATCAATTATCCGTTTATTGAACTCAAAGATCGGGTCTTCAGCCCTGGCAACAGATATCGGTAACTTTGAAATCTCGGGATCAAGTCCCACACACAGGAAGGACTTTTTCTTAAGGATGTTATGAAAGAGTTCTCTCGAATTCATTTTCTCTGGATCAGTACGAGTTTTCCTTCAGGCGCTCGGCGTTCTCCGCCATCTGCAGCTTGTCGAGCAGTTCCTGGATGTTTCCGTCCATCACCACAGGCAGATTATAAAGAGTCGTGTTGATGCGGTGGTCAGTGACCCTGCTCTGCGGGTAGTTATAGGTGCGAATCTTGGCTGAACGGTCGCCAGTTGAAACCATGGTCTTGCGCTTGCGGGATATTTCGTCAAGGTACTTCTGGTATTCGAGGTTGTAAAGACGCGTGCGCAGTTCCTTCATGGCCTTTTCAAGGTTCTTGATCTGCGACTTCTCGTCCTGGCATGTGACAACAATACCAGTAGGGATATGCGTCAACCTTATAGCCGAATATGTGGTGTTGACACTCTGGCCGCCGGGCCCTGATGAGCAGTAGGTATCCTTGCGAATATCCTCACTGCGTACTTCGACATCAAATTCACTTGCCTCGGGCAGTACGGCCACGGTGGCAGCGGAAGTATGCAGGCGCCCCTGTGTCTCTGTCTGCGGCACCCTCTGTACACGGTGAACGCCGGATTCATACTTCAGTATACCGTAAACGCCATCGCCGATGACGTTAAAGACGATCTCCTTGAAACCGCCGGCAGTGCCCTCGGTGAAGTAGTTCATGTCAATTTTCCATCCGCGTGACTCGATATATTTGGAATACATACGGAAGAGATCTCCTGCAAAGATGCTTGCCTCATCGCCGCCTGTGCCGGCACGTATCTCCATCACGGCATTCTTGTCATCTTCAGGATCGACAGGGAGCAGAAGATACCTTATATCCTCCTCCATCCCGGGCAAAGTATTTATGAGATTATCTATTTCAGCCTTGGCCATCTCACGCATCTCCTCATCCTTCTCTGTGGCCAGCAGAGCCCTTGAGCTTTCGAGGTTATCAATCGCGCTTTTATATCTTTCATAGGCAGCCACCACCGGCTTCAGCTCCTTATATTCCTTATTCAGTTTGATATAACGTTTCATATCCGACATCACGTCTGGCATGGTCAGCTGTTCACCCACCTCAACAAAGCGGTTCTTCACCCCCTCAAGCTTCTCAAGTATAAGATTGTTTGCCATAGTATGCTAATTTTCAGGGTGCAAAGGTAATGAAAGAGAGGCAATAGGCAATGGAGGGCTGAGCGATAAAAATTGCCCTGTGGGCAATTTTAGCGAAAGAGCCAGGCTGCAGGGGAAGCAGTAGTGATTATAATAAAACTTAATTCGCCAGTCCTCAGTCGGCAGTCTTCAAATTTGCCGACTGTGAACGGCAGAATGCCTGCTGCCTAATAATTGAACTCCCCAAGCTCGCTCTTTATAGTAAGTCCTTTAGACGGGGCAGCTTCGCACCGTCCCACAATCCGTGCCTCCAGGTTGAACGAGGCAGCGATATCAATGATAGCCTGTGCATCACCCGGTGAGACATACAGTTCCATACGGTGACCCATGTTGAAGACACGGTACATCTCCACCCATGGTGTTGACGAGCTCTTCTGAATAAGTTCAAACAACGGTGGAACCGGAAAGAGGTTATCCTTTATAACATGAAGCTTGTCGATGAAGTGCAGCACCTTGGTCTGTCCCCCGCCAGTGCAGTGAACCATACCATGAATCAGGGGACGCATTATCTCAAACACTCTTTTTATGACAGGAGCATAGGTGCGTGTGGGCGACAGAACGAGCTTGCCTGCACTGACATCCGGTACACCGGTGGAGCTTGTAAGTTTCATCGCACCCGAGTAGACCAATGCCTCAGGCACCGAATGATCGTAGCTTTCCGGGTACAGTGCGGCAAGATATTTCTCAAAGATATCATGGCGTGCCGAGGTGAGACCGTTGCTGCCCATGCCGCCGTTATACTCTCTCTCATATGTTGTCTGCCCGAAGGAGGCAAGGCCTACGATCACATCACCCGGGCTGATGTTCCTGTTGTTTATCACGTCTGCCCTGCGCATGCGGGCAGTGAAAGTCGAATCAACGATTATCGTCCTGACAAGGTCACCAACATCAGCTGTCTCACCTCCTGTTGACCATATGTCAATGCCCATTCCGCGAAGCTCACGGAGGAATTCCTCAGAACCTTCAATGATTGTTTTAATGACTTCACCCGGGATGAGATTTTTGTTGCGCCCGATCGTTGATGATATAATTATGTTGTCTGTAGCCCCAACGCAAAGCAGATCATCAAGGTTCATGACTATGGCATCCTGTGCGATGCCTTTCCAGACTGCGAGGTCGCCTGTCTCACGCCAGTAAACGTATGCAAGTGATGATTTAGTTCCGGCACCGTCAGAGTGCATGATGTTGCAGTATTCATGATCGCTGCCCAGTATGTCGGGTATTATCTTGCAGAAGGCACCTGGGAAGAGGCCTTTGTCGATCCTACCGATAGCTGCATGCACATCCTCCTTCCCTGCCGAAACACCTCTCTTTGAGTAGCGTGACGGATCAGTCATGATTTTATTGTTTTGTATGCCACCTGATCTATTTTGCAGGCTCGTAATCGGTCCTTAGTACCCTGAACTCAGTGCGCCTGTTGATCTGATGGGCGATCTCCTTCTGCTCATCATTTGCCAGGGTGTTTATATACTGTTCCGTGAGTGTCACGCCCAGGCGCAGGAACGGAGAGTCATTAACGATTGAAGCATCAACCGTTTTAGGACTGGTTTCGCCATAGCCTTTGGCCGTCAGCCTGTCTCTCTGAATACCTTTGGCAATAAGGTAATCAACGACCGACTGGGCTCTTTTCTGCGACAGCTCCATGTTATACTCTTCAGTGTCACGTGAATCAGTGTGAGACATCAGTTCAATGGTGACGTTGGGGTTATCATTGAGTGTCTCAACCAGCTTGTCAAGAGAGACCATAGATTCAGGGCGTAGGTCCCATTTTCCGAAGTCGTAAAAGATATTCGGGAGCTCAATAGGTCTGTCAATCGGTGTAATCATTATTGTGGCCATGAAGTCGCGGCTCTTATCCTGCCCTCTTGTCGTCTCCTTCTCCTTGCCGTTGAGGTAGCCTTTCTTCGATGCGAGGAA
>JADGPV010000089.1 GCA_017882245.1 Bacteroidales bacterium
GCTTCTGCATGGGACGGTCCAGGAGCAGATAGGCCAGAGACAGGAGACTCATTCCCTCGTGATGTGCCATGAAAGACTGCACTACTGCGCTCGATTGGCCGTGAAGCAGACGTGACGGTGTATAGTCTATAGCTTCAAAGAAGCCGAATTTTCCTACAAACCCTTCAGCAGCGAGTCGCTCCAGGTTCAGGCATGCCTCCTCGGGTGCCACCATTAGTGCCAGCACTGAGGCATATGGCGCAACTACCAGGTCTTCTGCGAGTCCTCGCTTGAGTCCCATGTCTGGCACGCCAAATGCCCGATACTGGTAATTCAGATGAACATCGACCATATTATAGCCTGATTCCGATATTCCCCATGGAATGCCATGCTGTCTCCCATACTCGATTTGTCTCTTCACAGCTGACTGATAGGTCTGATCAAGCAGTGTATTTTCATAAGTTGGCATTACCAGGAGCGGCATCAGGTACTCGAACATTGAGCCACTCCACGAAAGGAGAACCGGATCGCCACCTGTGGTAGTAAGCAAGCGACCCAGAGCAAACCAACTCTCCTGTGGTACTTGTCCCTGTGCAATCGCAACGAAACTGCAAAATCTGGCTTCCGAAGCCAGCAGATCGTAATAACTCGAGTCACGCCGGCGCTCATCAACATTGTAACCGACAGTCTGTAAATGACGCGCCTTGTCGTACAGAAAGTCATACTCTATATGGGCAAGTTCGCCTGATTGCAGGGCAAGGCTTTCGACAGACGCTATCCGCTCGTTGGCCCGGTTACCGGCTTCCGTGATCGACCGTTGAAGCTTATCAACCCATTCGATCTTCTCAGGTGTGGCGTCTGTAGAGAGCCAACGCCCGATGGCCGGTATTAATTTAGTGTCAAGTATTGCCAGTTCACGTAGTGTTGGTATTTCATCAATACCTGGAAAATCGTTCACCTTTTCCGGAAAGTCAACCAGCAATATCCATGGGGCAAGAAATAACAACTCATCAAGGGCACTCCGGCATTGCCGGTCAAGGGCATTCGCCCACCATAAGGCTTGGTTTTCAGATTCGGCAATAAACCCTTCGGCAACTTCTGCGGCGGACTTTGCCAACTGATCAAGGCATAGCCGTGCAGCTGTGAGTGTAACAGGTTGGGAATTGACCGCGGACTGCAAATCATTTCGAAATTGAACGAGCTTTGCCGGTGCCGCTCCTTCAATAATATCCTCGAGAATTCCCAGTGTATCGCTGATCGATTCAAACAACCGCGGGCTAATTATTTTTTGATCAGGAAGTGAAAGAAATCCAGTCCGCAATATCAGTAAATGACCTGCAAGATTTCCACTATCAACCGATGAAACGTAAATAGGCCGTAAGGGCTTCAAAGATTGTGTGTCGTACCAATTGAAGAAATGGCCTCTATACCGTTCCAGGATTTCCATGGTTTGGAATGCATTAGTCGTACGTTCGATGAGTTGTCCGGCCGAAATATAGCCAAAATCATATGCAGACAAATTTGCAAGTAGTGAAAGTCCCATATTAGTCGGTGACGTACGATGGGCAACTACCGGAAAGGGATGCTCCTGATAGTTATCAGGTGGTAACCAATGATCTTCAGGGCCGATGAAGGTCTCGAAGAACGACCATGTTTTACGGGAAAGTTTACGGAGGAAGATGGTTTGATCAGCCGTTAACCTTGCTCTGCGATGAACGAGTGGCAGGCTTAACCACCATGCAATAATTGGGGAGGCAAACCAGACACCAAGTATGGGCCAAACAAATGCAAGGGTGGCTGGCTGCGAAAACGCAAGATAAATCAAAGAGGAAAAGGCAATTATCGGGCCGATCCACATAATCCGATATGTTTCAATGATATCAGTGTGGCAATTACGATCCTGGATACCAGAATGATTCCATTCAAGAAGTAGTTTATGTGAAATAAGTAAGCGCCAGACCGTGCGTGCAATCGCATCCAAACTGTAAAACGCCTCGTAGGGTAAGCATGCAAACGAAAATGCTGCCTGAGCAAAGTGCCTTGCAGCGAAATGCATAACAGTAGTAAGATGCTGCCTCAGAAGAATATCGGTGTGTTTATGAAACACATCCAGAATGGAGATGATCAAAGAAGGTATCAGGATGATTCCGATCACCGTCAAAGTCCAGAATAAGGCCTGTGACAAGAGTGTCCAGCCCAATAGTAAAAGGAGCATCAGCGCCAAAGGAGTGACACTACGCCGAAGGTTATCGAATATTTTCCATCGAGACAGTCCCGAGAGAGGATTCTTATGTAATCTGCTATTAAAACCTGGAACGAATGGCAGCAACCATTGCACTATTTGCCAATCCCCACGGATCCAACGGTGCCGGCGGTTAACATCTGTGATATAGCAAGATGGAAATTCCTCAAATAACTGTACATCGCTCAAGAGGCCTGCCCGCGCGTAGCATCCTTCCAGAAGATCATGGCTGAGTATCTTGTTCTCTGGAAAGCGTTCATTAAGTATCCGCCCTAAAATATCAACGTCATAAATCCCTTTGCCAATGAAAGATCCCTCACCGAACACATCCTGGTAAACATCTGAGACGGCACGCGTGTAAGGGTCTATGCCCGGATCACTTCCGTATAGCTTTGCATATCGCGAAAGGTTCGTTCCAGGCAAGCTAACCGCCACACGAGGCTGCAGTATACCATATCCCTCACATACCCGCTGCTTATTTTCGTCATACTGTGCACGATTTAACGGGTGTGCCATAGTCTCGACAAACTGCCGTGCTGAGTCTCGTGGTAATTGCGTATCTGTATCGAGGGTAATGACGTACTTCACGTTTGACAAAACTTCAGTATTACCTATGACAAGCAAGAAGTGATCTTCTGAGTTGCCGCGTAGCAGAGAATTCAAATCCGAAAGCTTTCCTCTCTTGCGCTCATAACCCATCCACAATTGCTCACGTGGATTCCATCGGCGTGGACGTTGGAAAAGGTAGAACGTATCGCTATCGGTACTTATATATTTTTCATTCAATTCTTCAATTTTCTGCTTGGCTAGTTGTACCAAAGGTTCATCCTCCGGCAGGGTTTCTTTGTCAGCGTCCCGAAAATCAGTCAGCAGGCCAAAAGATAGGTTTTCATCCCGATTTGCCAGAAACCGGACTTCCAACGCCTCGATCAAATCGTCAATATTTTGAGAGTTCATGAGCATTGTCGGAATCACCACAAGAGTGCGCGATTCTGGTGGAATTCCATCGGAGAAGTCCATTCGTGGCAAAGGTTTAGGTGTTACCAGCAACGTCGCCAGCCAGTTCACTAGTGCAACCGACAGATCACTAGCGCATAAAAACAAGAGTATACCCGTCAGCCCGAGCAACCAACCATGAACTCCTCCGGCATGTACCTTTGCCAGTAAGCCCCCTGCGAGGATTGTTGTCATCAGCATAAACGAGCCTGTATACAGCAGTAAATGGAACCTGGCACTCACTTTTCGGAGAACTCTGGCAGCAGAAAAGCGCACCCTCGCCAGTCGCTCAAGCTGTAGTAGTCCATTATCGATCAGGTAGAACCCGACATGTGCCGTCCGATCGTCGTCGCCCTTCCCGGTTGCGCTTTGTTGCGCAAGGGTGATCGCTCTCTGCGCCACTTCGACTTCTGATAAGAGGCTGTTCTTAGCAATTTCTTCTATTATATGACGATAGCGATCACGGGTAAGAAAATCCATTTTGCCGTAGACTTCCCCCGGATCATGACGTAAGGTCTGTTCAACAACGCTCATTGTTTCGACAAACTCTTGCCAGTTCATGGCACCAAGGAAGCGGAGACTGTCAATACTGTTGCTAATAGAAAGCTGGTCTGCAGCCAGTTGTCTGTTTTCCAATTGTACTAATTGCTCGATAGCAAGTCCAGATTCAGCAAGTTGCTGCTCAATCCATGTCAACGGCAATGCCAAAGCCGGGCTCTGTCCCTGCAACCGGCGCGCAAATTCCGAGACGAAGGGTGTCGTCATCGGCGGGTTCGACCTCGACATGTCAGCAATAACGAGGATCAGGTTCTTAGGGTCTTTCTCAGCGATCTCCATCATCTTGCTGGCCCACGAGTCGGCAAGATCCCGATCAATCCTGCTGTTGGCGATCTGTGCTGCAATACGGGTGAGATTCTCAATCAGTGCCAAGCGCAACATTATAGGGATTGCACATAATTCGCCCAATTTTAAGGCTGTGACTTCCTGGTAGGCTGCCACAAAACGGCTGAGACTTTCCGGATCTACTCGTCCATCGCCATGTGATATCGTTTCTAATGCAATATCATATACGCGTGGAAACCCTTTTGACGGGCCATTCATGAGGCGAGGCAATTCCTTGCTATAACCCTTTGGTAAATGCTTCTTGCCCGTATGAATATGCTCTTCGATCAGATAAAAATTGTCGAGGAACCACTCCCCGGCTGGTGTAATCTGAAGGTTTGCCTTAACTGCTTCAGTAACAATGTTGCGAACTTCAAGCAGGACAATCTCATTTTCAGCCAGCCGTGTGAGGAGGCGTTCATCCGCAACATGCCTGGATTCCAATTTGTGCGAGGTTGCAAGGTTCTTACCATGCTGCACCATCTGATCTGCACTGAATAACTCTGAGCGCAGCGGCGGTTCACCTCCAATATGCTTTTTGGGGAAACCGTTTCCAAAGAGGTCTGTCTTTAAACGTAGTAAGGATTCGTTAATTTTCGTGCTGCTTATGTTCATACTTGAGATATCCTGTTTTTAAAAGACCGATAAATAAAACATGCCTCGATGGTAAGCCAGGATTGGGTTTGTGGTAAAATTAAGTAATAGTATAATCATTTACTAATTCAGTCTATTTTAAAATGATCCGGAAGATACAGGTACAGGATTAATCAGTCGAAATCGATCTGCTTAAAGGCACTGAGATCAAGTCCTTTTTTCCGGTAAACCTTCTCGCTGGCTTTATCGCCCATATAACCGCTTATACGGCTGAGACCCAGATAGGCAAAACCCACATAATCATTTCCGTAATCGCCAAACATCGAAATGGCACCTATTCCTTCTTCATAGAATTGCTTTGCCAGAGGATAGTTCCTGTACTTCTTTTCCTGAATGATGCCGTTAAAGATCATAATCTGGGCATCAAGGAAGGTATTGTGTATATCTTTCCGGGAATCTTCAATGATTGTTTCAGCCTGGTCATATTCTTTCAGCAGGAGAAGGTTTTTGATATTATATGCTTTAAACATCGGGTTTTTGAGATAAAGATCAGTCAGCGTACTGCTGTATGATAATGCTTTAGGGAAATTATTCTCATATCCGGCATAGATCCATGTCAGCATTCCATAAGATTCTGCCTTCAGAAATACTGACATCCTCGCCGATTTTTCAAGCTCATTAAGACCCTTTTTCATATCGCCATGCGGAAATATAGACGCAATCGCTTTATAAACGGGATGTATAACAGGATATGCCTCCCGATAATAATTATACAATCCCGTGAAGAAAGAAAAGTCAGCAAAAGCTGATGCGATATCAAATGATCTTATCAGATACTTATAAGATCCGGCAGCAAGAGGGATTACGCTAAATGTAAGATCATTATCAGCATAAAACATCAGCAGCATTCCTCTTGCACATATATTTGCCAGCACACTCTCTGCTTCAAAATTCTCTGAATATGGTTTCTTAATGCTCAGGTCAGAGCATGAACGCAAATTTTCTTCAAAAACCTTGCATTCGGGAGAACCGGGGATCAGGGGATAATTTTCCCAGTAGGTCATGAATCCTTTTAATAAGTAAATCACCGGATGATCCGGGTACAAATGTTCAATTTCTGAAAATTCTTCACGGGCTTTTTCAGATTCTATATTGTATATATGACTTACACTCAGCTTTATAATTTCCACAGCCGTGCTGTCATAAAGTATCTGAGCCTTAACGCCTGATGTGCCGATGGCTGACACTAACAGGATGCAACACAGATAATATTTTACCTGCCCCTTCATCTTAATTATTGTAAATCTGCGATCACGAGCATTTCAAAATCTTCGGTTGTAAGGGAATTTGATCTCGAAAATGCTCCCAGCTTTGCGCCAAAGATCTCAACCGTGACAAACCCCAGCGATTTTAACAGCCAGCTGATCTCACTTGGCACATAGTACCTTTCATTGCTCTCCAGTGTTTTTTTATTGCCAAGATCATCCTCGAAATCCGTGATATTATGGTCCCTGAATGTCATCAGATCAAATGTGTTGCTCCTGTAGGTCGCATTACCCGGCTTAGATTCTGAATCACAGAATTCCTGGACGGAGTGATACAGGGGGAAGAGTCCGTTGAGTGTTGTAAAAATGAATTTTCCGTTTTTCTTCAGTGATTTTGCCACATTCTCAAGAATCCTGAAATTCATTTCATCGGTTTCCATAAGCGGAAAGCTACCCTCGCACAGCATTATTGCGGTATCAAATTCACTTTTGAATGGCAGGCTCCTTGCATCAAGCTTAAGGAAGTCAATCTTCACATTTTCGGCTTCAGCTTTTTCTCTTGCTCGCTGAAGCTGAGATTCTGAGAGATCAATGCCTGTAACATTGTAGCCTCTTTTAGTGAGTTCAATTGAATGCCGTCCTGTACCGCATCCGACATCCAGGATTTTCAGCGATTTATTAAATGCCAGTTCTTTTTCAATAAAGTCACATTCTCCGGCAGTTCCCTGCGTGAAGCTTTCGGCATCATACTTCTGCCCATAGTTTTCAAATAAGGCTTCATACCATTGCTTTTTCTTCCCCGGAGAAGTTATCTCTGAATTGCCGCCTGCTTCAGCCAACGGCTTCATAATCCTTGCATATCTGATCTCATTAAAGATTTTCCCTTTCTTGCATACGGCGCTTTTACATACGGCTTCCTTTTCAAATCCGCATTTTTCAAGCACCCGTTGTGATGCCGGGTTATATTCAAATATGCTGGAAAAGATCCTGATAATATCAAGCTCTTTAAAGCCGTATTCACATATCAGATTTACTGCCCGTGTCGTTATCCCTTTATTCCAGTAGGGCTCGCCTATGAAATATCCAAGCTCAGCTGATCTGCTGTAAACATCGCTCTGGATATGAAGCCCTATGTTTCCCACATACTGCCCGTTATATTCTATGGCAAATACCTGCAATGGTTTTTGCCCGATGCACGAGTTAATGAATTCTTCGGCATTGGCAAGGGTATATGGATTAGGGAATGCATCTCTCAGGTTAATACTTATCTTCTCGTTATCAGCCAGTTCTGCCATACGGTATTTGTCGCTGCGCCTTAAATTACGTATGGTCACGGTCCCGTCTGTGAGTCGGATAGCATTGGTCTTCATTGTCTGTTCGTTAGTCAAATCCGCAGACATAAAGGTATTAAATTGTGTATAATTGCAGGATGAAAAGGATCTTCCCATTGATAGTAATCGGTGTTCTGTTTACTCAGTACCTTTCAGCCCAGCCGGTTATTCCTGAAAACGGGGAGTTGTTTATCGATACAACAGTACCGCGGATAGATATCAAAATCAATCCTGACACGCTCAACTGGATATATAATAATCCAACATCGGACATTGAGTTCCATGCTGTTTTTGTATTTGACAACGGTACGGTACATGATACAATTGACCCGGTAGGCTTCCGGCTCCGGGGAAATACCTCCCGCTATTCAAAGAAGAAATCATTCACGGTCTCGTTCAATACCTTTACCTCCGGAGGAAAATACTACGGAGTTGAAAAACTGAACCTGAATGGTGAGCACAATGACCCATCCGTGATGAGGTCCAAACTAATGTGGGATATCATGAGAAAGTGGCAGATACCTGCCCCCAGGGCCAATCATGTTCAGGTATATATTAACGGGAATTATTATGGCCTGTACATAAACGTGGAACATATTGATGAAGAATTCGCGCACTCACGTTTTGGCAACAAGGATGGCAACCTTTATAAATGTCTCTGGCCGGCAGATCTTGCATATCTGGGCCCTGATCCTGACAATTACAAGCTGTTTTCAGGCGACAGGCAGGTATATGATCTGACTACCAATAAAGAAGAAGATGACTACTCTGATCTTGCAGCTTTTATAAGTGTACTGGAAAATTCACCGGATGACAAGCTCGTCTGCGACCTGGAGGCCCTTTTCAATTCCTATGACTACCTGAAAATAATGGCAGCCAGCATCTTCTGCGGCGACTGGGACGGGTACATTTATAACAAGAATAATTTTTATCTCTATCACAATACCGCTACAGGCAAAATTGAATATATCCCTTATGATGTTGATAACACCTTTGGCATAGACTGGTTTAATATCGACTGGGCACAGAGAAATATTTACGAGTGGCAGCCGGGCGGATCAGAAAAAAGGCCGCTCTACAACCGCCTGATCAAACACCCGGAGCTTCGCAGGCAGTTTACATTCTATGCCAGACAACTCATAACCAGTACTATTGATATAGATTCCCTGATACAGAGCATAGAGGCACGAAAGAACATGATTGCTCCTTATGTTGCCACTGACCCTTATTATCCGCTTGATTACGGATATGACTACGATGACTTTCTGCTTTCATATACGGGTGCAACGGGAGCTCATGTGAAATACGGACTGTATCCCTATCTGGATGCAAGAAGCCAGTCAATAACCCAGCAACTCGAAACAGGCACGATGGCACCGGTGATAAAGTACATCAGGCATCGCCGTGACCCCCAGCTGGGGATCATTATAAAGGCATATGCTGAAGCGGAAGCGTTACCGTTGAGTGTCGTATTACATTATACGACTGATAACAACACTATTCTGCTGGCAAACATGAATTATGAAGGCTCAGGCATATACTCAGTGACTCTTGAAGGAATCAGCGGCGAAACAGCAATAGGCTACCAGGTAGTCGCAACTGATGAAGAGGGGCAGATGAATATCAAACCATGTCAACTTGCAGTGGTAAGGCCGGTATCAGGCGAGACTCCGTTGCTTTTTATCAATGAATTCATGGCTGATAATGAGAAAACCATTACCGACGAGCATGGATTCTACAGTGACTGGATAGAAATTTATAACGGTGATAACCAGGAGATCTATCTGGGGGACCTTTATCTGACAGACAACTACGATATCCCTGATAAATGGCAATTGCCCGGGATAAACCTGGCTCCCGGAGGATTTGTCCTTTTCTGGGCTGACGGAAACGCAACATCCGGAAATTATCATACTTCGTTTAAGCTTTCGAAGGAAGGCGAAGAAATAGGGCTCTATAATAAAGATCTTCTTTTGGTTGACACTCTTTCCTTCGGATTACAGACGAATGACGTCAGCAGAGGCAGAATGACTGACGGAGCAGCAGAGATTGTCTTTTTCAATCTGCCAACACCGGGTAAATCAAATAACGCTTCCTCTGCCGGAGAGACGTGGGATCAAAGTAAGCTTATTGTTTATCCCAACCCGGTCAGCGGTCCGGCCATCAAATTCAGTCAAAGCATAAACTGCAAAATATATAATTATTCAGGAATGATGATATTCAGTGGCAGAGATGTAACTGATATTGACGTCAGCAATTATCCTCCGGGTCTGTACATGATAGTCACTGATGACGGCCGGATGGTTAAGTTTATCAAATTTTCTTCAGGGCAATAAGATCTTCTTAATGATGTAACGGTCTTTTTTTCAGCACACCGCCCTTGGCCTGGCTGATGGGGAAGCAATAGATAAATGCATTCTCATCAACGTCGTTGACGATTTTCTTGACCCTGCTTATCTCGAGTTTAGTCACGATGGTAAAGATGATCTCAAGATCTGCCACACCATCGATATCTGCTTTTTTGCCGATCATGCTTCGTTTGCCCTTGTAAATAGTTATACCTCGTCCGAGCCTTGTCATCAGGGCAAGCTTTACCTTGTTACTCTTTTCTGAGATTATCGAAACTCCGGTGTACTCTTCAATACCTTCAACCACGTAATCAATAGTCTTCGAGGCTGCCAGGTAGGTCAGTATTGAGTAAAGGGCGGGTTCAATACCGAGGAAGAAAGCAGCTGTAACAAATATCAGAACATTAAAGGCAAGCACCATGTCGCCTATTGATGCCTCTACTTTACTGGTCATCCAGAGAGCAAGTATTTCCGTTCCGTCAAGTACACTTCCTCCCCTGACAGACAGTCCGACACCTGCACCGAGGAATAATCCCCCGAAGACAGCGGTAAGCAGCTTGTCGTCAGTTATTATTGGAAATTCAACAAATGCCAGTACAAATGAAAGACCGGCTATGGCAAGCAGGGTCTTCAGGGCAAAAATGCGGGATATCTGCGTAAATGCAAGAATAATAAACGGCACATTGATGGCGAATATAAGTACCGGGAGCGGAAGGCTGGTGGTATAATTGACCAGCAGTGAGATGCCTGTCACACCTCCGTCAATAAAATGATTGGGCAATAAAAAACCTTTCAGCCCGAAACTTGCGGAAAATATCCCGACAATGATCAGAAGGGTGCCTTTCAGATGGTATAATGCACTGCTGCCATTTTCTTTCATAAAGCAATCTGATGTTTATGGAATAATCCGCGTGAACAGCTTTAAAAGCAGAAAATATTTCTGAGTTTGCACTACCAAGTTACTAAATTTTCACCGTTTAGGATTTATTAAGGTAAATTTGGGAAAAATGTGACAAACTGAATGTCCGCCACGGTAAAAATAAACGAAATTCATCACGGCGATGCTATTGAGTTGCTGAAACAGTTGCCTGACAATTCAACAGATCTGATATTCGCTGATCCTCCCTATAATCTTCAGCTTAAAGGTGACCTCTTCCGGCCTGACCGGTCGAAGGTAAGTGCGGTGAATGATCACTGGGACAAGTTCGGTTCTTTCAGGTCGTATGACGAGTTTACCGAAGCCTGGCTTCACGAGTGTCACCGGGTGATGAAAAATAACGGGAGCATCTGGGTAATTGGTACATATCACAATATTTTCAGAGTTGGCACGATCCTGCAGAATACTGGATTCTGGATCCTTAATGACATTGTCTGGATAAAAACTAATCCTATGCCCAACTTCAGGGGTACCAGGTTTAACAATGCCCATGAAACACTTATCTGGGCAACCAAATCAATGACCTCGAAATACACTTTTCATTACCGGACAATGAAGAGCTTCAACGACGACCTGCAGATGAGAAGCGACTGGCTGATCCCGATATGCAACGGTGCGGAGAGGGTGAAAGAAAACGGGCGTAAGGCTCATTCAACGCAAAAACCTGAGGAGCTGCTTTACAGGATCATATTAGCATCATCCAATCCGGGTGACCTGGTCCTTGATCCATTTGCCGGCAGTGGCACAACAGCGGCGGTGGCGAAAAGGCTTGGGAGGAACTTTATAGGCTTTGAACGCGAAATGAATTATGTCAGGCTGGCAAGGGAAAGGGTTGAAAAAACAGACCCCATAAATTCTCAGCTCCTGGAATACAGAGCAGAGAAACCCAGGATAAGGGTATCATTTGGCAATCTTATGGAGAGAGGATATATCAAACCGGGGGAGTATCTTTTTTCCGTGGATATGAAATACAGGGCGGAAGTACAGGCAGATGCCTCCCTTTTTTATAATGGCGAGACCGGATCAATTCATCATATAAGCGCCCTGATAACAGGCAGGGAAAGCTATAACGGATGGACATTCTGGTACGTACAGCGCGAAAAGAAGATGGTGAGTATTGATGAGTTAAGGCAGGCTTATTTTAAGGCTCCGAAAGATCATTAACCGCCATGGCTATCATCTCAGGTTTGCCCAGAAGGTACACAATGTCATTGGCTGATATCAGCGTGACCGGTTCAGGATTGGGGATTATGTTTTCATTATGCTTCAGAGCCACAAGAGTCACGCCGTAGGTTTTTCTCATGGCGGTTTCGGATATTTTCTTACCTGCAAAAACAGATTTGTCCGAAACTCTCACTGCCGCAATTTCAATGTCCGGGATATCTTTAAGGAGAGAGTATCCTTCAACCTTGTGTCTCTCCCTGAATATGCCATAGTTATCTTCTCTGATACGTGCGAGGGTGCGTTCGATCTCCATTCTGGGTATCAGGTATTTCCCCAGGATCCTTTCAAAAAAATCAATTGCCGTTTCAAATTCTTCCGGTATCACCTGACTGGCCCCGATGCGATACAGGTCTTCAATATCAGTGACATGCCTGGTGCGGACAATGATAAACGCATGCTTATTCATTGACCTCACTCTTTCAGTTATTGCCATTGCCTTGATCAGGTCTCCCACAGAAACAATGATCATCTCTGAAGTATGGGCATATGCCTTGCGCAGTACAGGTTCATCAATAGCGTCACCAAAAACCGCAAGTTCACCCTTTTCCATCTGTCTGCGTGCCAGTTCAGGGTCGAAGATCACGGAGGTAAAGGGCAGCTCCATTGTTTTGATCATTGCGGCAAGATTAATCGCTCTCGAATCTTTTCCTATCACCACAATATGATTTTGCATTTCAGGTATTTCTACCTGTTTGACCGGGAAAAAGCCTTCGACAAGAAATTGGGGCAGAGGCAATCTAAGTATCAGATTGGCGAGAGGTTTCGAGAACTGGATAAGTATTGGCGACAGAGCCATCGATGTTATGGCCACCGCAAGGAAAAGCTGAAAGTGATAGAGAGTTATTATTTCATGAGACAATCCCACTCCTGCAAGGACGAATGAAAATTCTCCAACCTGTGCCAGGGAGAGCCCTACTACTACTGTACCGAAGAAGGTGTGGCCCAGCAAAAATGCTGTAAATCCGGCAACTATTGTCTTTAAAAGAATTACCAGCAACACGGTTGCCATCACCAGCCATAGATGGTCGATGACGAATCCCACATCAAGAAGCATCCCTATTGAGACAAAAAAGAAGCTGGTGAAAACATCTTTAAATGGCATCAGGTTCCCGAATGCACTCTGGCTGTATTCTGTATCAGAGATCATCAGTCCGGCGAGAAAGGCTCCGAAGGCGACTGACATCCCCAGTTCATTAGTCAGTAAAGCCACAGCGAGGCATATTAATAAGATACTCATGAGGAAGAGCTCATGGCTGCGTGTCAGTGCTATAACATGAAGAAGCCTGGGCATCAGCCAGCGATTACCAACATAGATGAACGCTATAATGCCGATTGTCTTCAGAAAAAGTATCAGAAGGTCATGTCCGATATCAACCGAGTTGCCTGCAAGCATCGGAGTAAGCAACAGAAGGGGTATGAGAATAATATCCTGGAAAATCAGTATTCCGACAATCGTTCTGCCGTAATGTGAGGTCAGTTCCGATCGCTCCTGGAGAAGCTTCAAAACCACTGCGGTACTGCTGAGGGCAGTCAGAAATCCCACGAACAGGGCTGCTTTCCAATCCATGTTGTATGTGCGGGCAAGCAGCATTGTAACGCCTGCGGTCAGGATGAGCTGCAGGAATCCCCCGAAAAACACTGTGCGGCGTATCCTGAGCAGATGGTTAAGCGAGAATTCAAGCCCTATGGTGAACATGAGAAGTATCACACCTATATCAGCCATCACCCTGACATTCCCGGGAGAGCTGATAAGTCCGAGAAGATTGGGACCGGCAATGACACCTGTAATAAGATACCCGATAATCGCAGGAATCTTTATTCGTGTAAAGATGAAATTGACAAAGGTTGAAAGGGCAAATATTATGACAATATCCTTGAGAACGCCAAGTTCCATAGAAAACAGTGTTTCGGCCTTAAAGATAAAAAATCAGGCTGACCGGACAAAAAACATTCCGCCACGGCATGACCGTGGCGGAATGGAATGAGCAAATATCCGTGGGTGCAGAAATATTGCCCTTCTTTATTCTGATACTTCTGTTAACTGTCCTTCCTCTATACGAAAGACACCGTTACCGTTTATGTTGTGAACATGAAACTGCCATTGTGACGGGGATGTTCCGGGAGCGAATCTCACTTCTGTACCTTCCGGAAGACTTACGTCTATTTCGACATAAGAACCATTCCAGCTTTTACCTGCCGGCAGGGAGAAAAACTCATCAAGATAAAGTGTGTCACCTGAAAGCTTCCAGTTGTAATCAATATAACGGGCATTGGTCCAGGCTTCGTCATAGGAATTACTGCACGCCTTCTTCTCTACAGAGATCCATCCTGAAGTGGTGTCGCTTCCATAAATGTTAAGGTCTGGAGTGGCATAAAGCTGGCCGTCTGATAAATTGCGGTAGAAAGTAAAGTGGTCAACAGAAGCAGATTCATCATAACTGATATCAGAGATCGTTTTTAACGGGGCGATCCAGAGAGTCCGTGGCGGAGATTCGAGACTTATCTTCTTTTCAATGCGCTCACTGTTTGAATAAACAGCCAGCTTCAGGCTGAGGAAGACCCCAAGGCAGCATAAGGCAGCGAACCATATGACAGTCGTCACTATTGTCAATACCCTGGATCTTTCTTTGATGTTGAAAATCATTTTAATACCCAGGTATGTAAGTGCTATAAGCGGTACGAGAATGACGATGGCAGTCAGAATTAAAACAGGCCATACCACATTGCTGTTCAATACTATGGAAAGCAGAGCGTGCACGTTTGTCATTCCCGGTTGCATCGCTGAAGTGAGAAACGGTGCATTATGGAAGAAAAGGACCATTGCAAAAGAGAAGAGAAGTACAAAGCCGAAAATGGTAAATATTACTCCCAGAATTATTGCAATCACCCTGATAATTGCTGACAGGACTTTCCCCAGCGCCCCGAAAAAATCTGCGAGAGCCTTGCCCGTGCGCGCAGAGAGGCTGTTGGGATCGTACATTGATTTGCGGGTTGTGTAAGCCGTGCTGTCATGGCTCACGCTGTTATCATCGTAGAAGTCCTCCGGTGCACCCATGATGCCGATCATATCACTTACCATCTCTTTAGAGATAAGGGAGGGAGGTTCCTTGCCTCCGCCAAAGATCTCGGCGATCCGCGATTCAATATCGGCCAGCGTCTCATCGCCGCCCTGTTCCTTGCGGAACCTGGTAGCCACATGATCCAGGTAGTGTGTCAGTATCTCCCAGGCATCCTCATCGATACGAAAAAGTTGTCCGGCAATATTGATGTTCATGGTTTTTTTCATGGCTGCCCTTATTTCTTATCACGAATCTGGTTAACTGATTCAACAAGCGCTTCCCACGACTTATCAAGCTCACTTAGATAGATTTTTCCAAGTTCGGTGAGCTCATAGTATTTACGTGGTGGACCCTGTGGAGATTCCTCCCAGCGGTAGCTTAGTAACCCCGCATTCTTCTGTCTTGTCAGCAGGGGATACAGTGTTCCTTCAACGACGATCACTTCTGCTTTCTTAAGCTCATTGATGATGTCGACGGCATAGCATGAATTCCTTGAAAGCACTGCCAGTATGCAGTACTCCAGAATTCCCTTGCGCATTTGTGCTTTTGTGTTGTCCGTATTCATGGCAGTTCCTTTTTTATCAGCATATATATGTCTTATACCGTTAAAGATTCATTTTCTTTTTGACGGTCTCAAATTCCTCTTTAACAGTATCTTTAATGTTCTCAATGGTCACGGGGTCTCCTCTCATCTCGAGCTTCTGGGCCGTTGTCTTTGCTTCGGGAAGAACGATCCACAGGATAAGATAAAGGGCAAGGCCGAATCCTCCGGCAAGAACGAGTGCTGCAAAAAGCACCCTCCAGATTATCGGATCCCAGTTGAAATAAGCCCCAAGACCGGCGCATATACCCCCTATGATCCTTCGGTCAGGATCACGGTAGATTCGTCTCTGCGACCTTGGCGGTCTTTCTTCCGAAGTACTGCTGCCGCTAATTACCTCTGGTGATCCAAGGATAACCATGACCTCCTCTACGTCCTTCATGGTGATCACCTGCTTGTAAGAGTTAAGTCTCATTTTGAACAGCTCAGCTATCCTTCCCTCAATATCAGTCATGATCTCGGCTGAGCTTGACTCGCCTGAAAACTCCTTCTCAAGGGTTTTCATGTACTGCCGGAGGCGTTCATAGGCATCTTCATCAACATTAAATGCATAGCCCCCAAGGTTAATGTTTACTGTTACTTTCATTGTCTTAATTATAAGGTACCTGTTAATGCATATTAGTTTTACAAAGCAAAGATATAAATAAAAATTAATACCATGCAATACATAGATGTATTTTTTTTAAAATATTTTTAATTTCATAATAGACAACTGAAAAACAGACAGGCAGGGAGATACGTCAATAATCACTAACTTTATCAAAATTAATGGTGATGAAAGCATATAACTGGGGAATTCTCGGAACAGGCAACATTGCCCACAAGTTTGCAAAGGCGCTGACGTTGCTTGATAATGTACATCTCTCTGCGGTAGGGTCACGTGATGGCGGGAAGGCTGCAAAATTTGCAGCTGAGTTCGGGTTCAGGGCCCATTACGGGAGTTATGAGGAGCTTGTTGCAGATCCCGGGGTTGAAATAGTATATATCTCTTCTCCTCATTCGTATCATCTTCAGCATACCCTTCTCGCGTTGAGGAACGGGAAGAATGTGATCTGCGAGAAGCCTATGTCTCTTACCGCCCCGGAGGTTCAGTTGATGGCAGATGAGGCAAAGAAGCAGGGTTTATTTCTTATGGAAGCCTTATGGCCGCCGTTTCAACCCTCTTATCTGAAGGCAGCAGAGATCCTAAACAGCGGGAAGATGGGCAAACTGATCCATATGAGTGGTAAGTTCGCTTTCATATCACCTTATGATCCGGAGCTCAGGACATATAACCCGGGGCTCGGAGGAGGCTCGCTGCTTGATATAGGCATTTATCCTATTATGGACATCCTTCGTTATATGGGTGAGCCGGAGACAATTATTGCTACTGCCGTTCTTTCTCCCACAGGAGTGGATGAAAGCACTTCTGTATTATTCAAATTCGGTGATGGAAGGCTGGCGGAAGCTTACAGTTCCTTTGCAAGCATGGCCGGCATATCGACTGAATTCAATTGTGAGAAGGGTAATCTGATCCTTTCGAGGGGGAAGGATCGCGGACAGCACCTCATTATAGAATACCCGAATGACTCAGAGGACCGGGTCTTCAATCCACCGGCACAGGGTTACCAGCATGAGGCAGCGGAGGTGATGAACTGCCTTGATAAAGGATTGAAGGAAAGTCCCGTCGTTCCACTCTCATTCTCCATTACTCTGGCCAGAACTCTTGATGCAGTGCGTAAAAAGGCCGGGATAAAATACCCGGGACGTGACCCGAAATAATAGAAGGGATCGTCTGGCATGGAAGATAAATATGCTCCGCCGGAAAAGAAGCGATTGCTTCTGAGCATGCTCATCCCGTTTATTTTTATTGCCCTGATGTGGCTGGTAAAAGCCATTGAGGTTCTTTTTGATACAGATCTTTATTTCCTCGGGATTTTTCCTTTAAAAGCTTCGTCTTTGACAGGTATAATCACTTCCCCTTTCATTCATGCTGATCTGCAGCACCTGTTCAATAACACACTTCCCTTATTTGTTCTTTGCACGGCGCTCTTTTACTTTTATTCCCAGGTGGCATTCAAGGTACTACTGTGGCTATTTGTTTTTACAGGACTGGCTGTCTGGATTACCGGCAGGCCTTCATGGCATATAGGAGCAAGCGGAATAATTTATGGTCTTGCCACTTTTCTCTTCGTCAGTGGCATCATACGCCGTCATATCCCGCTCATGGGACTGTCACTGCTTGTAGCCTTCCTTTACGGCGAAATGGTCTGGGGCATTTTCCCCGGTATCAGGCTCAATATTTCATGGGAATCGCACATGCTTGGAGCCGCCGTCGGATTGTTCCTGGCAGCCTGGTATCGTGCCGAAGGCCCTCAGCGTCCTGTTCCATTTTATGAAAATGAGGAGGAGGATGAGGGACCGGGAGCCGAAGAAAATGGCGAAGGCAGTGATAATCAAAGAAATTAATTGCTAATTTTGCGCACAACTAACCTAAACCTCCAGTTATGTACGTCAGAACTGGTACGCCGGCATTTGATGAGCTCTATCCCAGGATTGCCAGATTCCTTGAGCAGGATCTCCTTGAAGTAAATATTGACGGAGAAAGGATCAGAGGTTACAGGTCACCTGACGCACGCTCTATCTGGATAAGGAATTATTCAGACATGATGAGAGCTCTCCGCTATTCGGAGGCAGACCTGAAAAGCACAGTAAAACATTTTGCTGACAACCAGGCGCGCAACGGCCGCATCTTTGACTATTTTACCACCTTCCCTGAAAAACTTCCCTGTGAACGCGAAAACTGGACCAAGTATGTCAGAACCCCGGTGGAGGCAGACACCGAGTTCAGGTTCATAAAGGCAGCCTGGCTGGCATGGCAGGCGACAGGTGATGACACTTTTATCAGGGACCTGATGGCATCATTTGAAAAAGCTCTGGGATATGTGATGAGCGGGCGTTATTTTGATAAGGAAAAATATCTCTTCCGCAGGCCCTATACAATTGATACATGGGACTTTGCCTATACCGCCGGTCACCATGACTGGCTTCAGTTCCAGATTGATGACAAGACTTTCTGGGGTTATTTCCACGGAGACAACAGCGGCTATTATGAGGCATTTCACTTCATGTCATACTGGTATGACATGTTTGGCGACAAGATCAGGTCGGCTCAGTGGCGCGATCGCGCCCTGAAGCTCCGCAAGAGCCTGAAC
>JADGPV010000090.1 GCA_017882245.1 Bacteroidales bacterium
AGCGGATACTCAGGGTTAAGTAACGATATTTCCGTGAATTTCTGGAAGCTATTCGGCGGTGCAACAACCACTTACGGAAACCTATGCTGGCCTGCCGGACTGGAGGCAGTGAGGCTGACAATGGGTGAGATAAAACATAATGTGCCATGGGATCTTGCCAACGCTCAGCTGGTGGTCATCTGGGGAAAAAACTCTGCTGAAACAAATGTTCAGGAGATGATCCATGTCGACAGGGCAAGGAAAAATGGTGCAAAAGTGGTTGTCATTGATCCGCGAAGGACACCTACCGCCGATAAGGCAGATATTCTTTTACGCCCGAAGCCCGGAACGGATGCCGCCCTGGCCCTGGCAATTGCAAAGGTGATAATTGACAGGGGATTGACTGACCCAAACTTCATAAAGAAGTACGTCTACGGTTATGAGAGGTTCGCAGCTTCTCTTAAAATTTCTCCTTCCGAAGCGGAAAAGATCACGGGTATTCCGGCCAGCATGATCGAAGAGCTTGCTGTTATGATCGGGAAGACAGAAAGGGTGACCATCGTGGCTGGTTATGGTCTGCAGAGATATACAAACGGAGGTCAGACTATACGCTCGGTACTTGCTATCCCTGTCATCACCGGGAAGATAGGACGGGCAGGATGCGGCTTCAACTTTGCCAACCTGCAGAGCTACATATTTGATAAGCCAAGAGAACCTCTGAGCTACTATCCCGATGATGAGCATGATAAGCCTTTTAGGAGAGCTTTGCCAATAACTGCGTTCGGAAGAGAACTCTTTACCCTCAGGGATCCTGGCATTGAAGTGGCATGGATCGAAAGGGGCAATCCTGTCACACAACTTCCCGGCAGCAACGAGGTGGTCAGGGCCTTAAAAGCAATTCCTTTCAAGGTAGTCGTTGACCAGTTCCTGACAGATACCGCTGCTTTAGCTGACATTATACTTCCGGCAAAGGGAATGTTTGAACAGGCTGATGTCATAAGCTCATACTGGAGTCCTTATGTGCAGTACAAACCTGCGCTGATTGACCTTCCGGGCGAAGTAATGCCGGAGAGCGAGATCTATTTCCGTTTGGCCGGAAAGATGGGGATGAATGTTACCGGAACCTCCGGCATACCTTCACCTCAGGAATATGACAAATGGCTTGCTGAGCGCGTTGGAGACACTGAGGGATGCTCCCTGCAGCAGCTGAAAGAGGCTCCCCGTATTCCTCAGCAAGTCGAGGAGCTGGCTTATAGTGACAGAAAATTCAGCACTGAATCCGGTAAGATAGAACTGTGGTCCGACACTGCGGTGAAGCTGTGGGGTGTCGCTCCATTACCATCATATGATCCTCCTGACGATTTCAACGAGGCGCATCTGCCTTTCAGGCTTATGACGCCCTGTAATGCCTCCCGCATTCATTCACAATTCGGTAATCTTGAGATGATCAGGTACGTAACGGATAAGCCTGTGTGGGAGATCTCTGTCACTGACGCCCGCAAGTTAGGATTGAAGAATGGCGACATTATCAGGGTTTTCAATTCCAACGACGTGGTCAGGGGAAGAGTGAAAATCACTGCACGGGTAAGGAGCGGCACAATTGTATTTCCAAACGGTGTCTGGCTGAACGAAGGAGGAGGAGTGAACGCACTTATCACACCTTCAGAAACAGATATGGGCCATGGCGCAGCCTTTCATAACACAAGGGTAGGAGTCGAAAAAGCATCATGAGAAGAGGATTTGAATTTGATGCCGCACTTTGTGTTGACTGCAGGGCCTGCAATGCTGCATGCATGCTCGAAAACGGTTTTCAGCCCGGGACAAGAAATATTTATTCCTGGAACAGAGAGGCGTTACCTCTCTTCAGGGTAATTAATCTATCATTAGCCTGCAACCATTGTAAGAAACCAGCCTGCCTTGAAGGGTGCCCGGCAAAAGCTTACACCGTTGACAGCACAGGCGCGGTTATACATCACCAGGAGAGATGCATGGGATGCAGCTACTGTACATGGAGATGCCCTTATGACTCACCAAAAATAAATGAAGAAAAGGGGTTTATCGAGAAATGCCATTTATGCACTGACAGGGCTGCTGAGGACATTGAACCGGCATGTGTCACGGCCTGTCCCACAGGTGCGCTAAGGGTGACGGAGCTTGATGATTTTCCTCCTGCCGTTGCAGACTGGTTCCCCGAAACAGGAATAAAACCTTCCGTTAAGCTTAATGGTATAACGGAAATGTCCGGACCCATTATTTTACCTGTTGAAGAGGACCCGGGAGAGGAAGAATACAGTTTCCCTGTGCCTGTTACAAAACTTATCAGGGAGTGGAGTCTGCTGGTCTTCTCTTTGCTCGTGATTGCAGCATCTTCCCTGTTAGTTGCATATGCCATATCAGACACTGGTGCGTCAAGGTTCCTTCCTGCCATAATGCTTACAGGTGCACTGATTATTTCCTTTGCTCATCTCGGCGTACGTACCCGCGCGTGGAGAGCCGTCCTCAATGTCATCTCATCACCGTTGAGTCGTGAAATTGTAATGGTGATATTACTGACCATCCTTGCTTATTTGAACTGGCTCAGACCGGGGATGATACACATCTTCATGCTGGCCATTGCAGCACTGTTAACCCTGATATCCGTTGATATGGTTTATTTTGCCTCAGACAGATCGGCAGCTCTGAAGCTGCACAGCGGACAGGCGTTCTTCTCGGGTATATTCATAGCCACATGGTTCATTGTGCCTGAAACTATTTTTCTGGTCTTTTCTCTGCTGGCTGCCATCTCTGTCATAATCAGATACCGGTCAGCTGAAAAGGACAGGCTCATCCAGTCACTCTATTATTTCAGGGCTCTCTCAATTCCTCTTGTGTTTCTCCTGCTTTACCCGGGCAGCGATATCACCACCACTGTTGCGGAGATAGTATTTTTTGCAGGTATTGCAGCAGACAGGGCATTATTTTTCGACGACTTCCATCCGGTCAATTTAAAAGAAACGATTTCAGAACATTTCTATCATGAATATGAAAAGGAAAGAGATAAACAGCGCGAGAACTCCGGTATATCGTGATGCCGGCTTTGAACTGCCTGATGCCGGAACAACATCTGACGCATTTGCAGCTGAGACTGATCATGAAAGAGAACCTGATCTGTACATCTATTCAAGATACCGTAACCCTACCGTAGTCGCTACCGAGGAAGCTGTGATGGCAACAGAGGGTTCTGGCTGGGCCCTTCTGGCTCAGTCAGGCATGGCTGCAATAGACATCTCTCTGTCAATCTTCCAGGAATCCGGCAGAAAAAGCAGGTGGCTCTTCTTCTCCGAAATATACGGAGGGACACTTTCATATATAGCCAGCATTCTTGAGAAGCGCCGCGGTTTGAAAATCGATTTCTTCAAACCCACAGGTGCAGATTACGATTATGAACTTTTGGAGAGAACAATTTCAGAAGCAAAGCCTGATCTTGTTTATTTTGAAACCATATCGAATCCTCTCCTTATTGTTGCTGAAGGAAGGAGGATCATTCAGCTGGCAAAAAAATACGGGGCAAGAGTCATAATAGATAATACCTTCGCCACGCCTCTGTTATGGAAGCCGCTTGATTACGGTGCTGACATCGTTATCCATAGCGCCACCAAGTATCTGTCAGGACACGGCAACCTCACGGCAGGCGTGATATGTGGTAATGATAAGGAACTGATGAAGAGTGCAATAGAGTACCGTAAGTTCGTGGGTCATATGCTGTCGCCTGATGATGCCTACAGACTGCAGACACAACTGTCTACTTTTCAGCTTCGTTTCAGGCAGCAGTGTGATAATGCAGCTAAAGTGGCAGCAGTGCTGTATTCATCTCCGGAGGTCAGCAGTGTTCTCTATCCGGGTCTTGATACCCATGTCACCCATAAAGCGGCTAAGGACCTTACAGGCGGCAGAGGCTACGGTGCCATTGTGACCTTTGACCTCAGAGGCGATACAAAAGATGAGAAGAGGGCGAGACGTGACAGGTTCATAGCAGCAGTTTATCCTGATATAAGGTTAATACCCACACTTGGCGACGCATGTACAATCCTGATGCCTGTGGAGTCAGTATGGGGCGTTAAGTACCCCGAGCCGGGACTGATCCGGATGTCAATGGGTTTTGAACCAGGGGAAGAAATAATAGAAGTAATCAGTCGCGGACTCCGGTCCTGATCACCAGGCTACAGGCTCTATGCCCCTTGCCACAAGCCAATCGTTGCATTTGCTGAAGTGCGAACACCCGAAGAATCCGCGTGATGCAGAAAGGGGTGAAGGGTGTACTGTTTTAAGTATAAGATGGCGCGACGGATCTATGGAGGCTCCCTTGTTCTGGGCATAACTGCCCCAGAGCATAAAGACTATATTATCCCTGTCGCGGTTCAAGGCACTGATTGCAGCATCTGTAAATCTTTCCCAGCCTTTGTTCTCATGAGACAAAGCCTGATGAGCCCTGACGGTAAGGATAGCATTGAGAAGAAGCACACCCTGCCGGGCCCAGCGCTCAAGATTTCCGGATCGTGGCATCGGAACACCCATATCTCTCTGAAGCTCCTTGAAAATATTGATAAGGCTGGGAGGGAACTCAGTTCCGTCAGTTACTGAAAAGCATAATCCATGAGCCTGTCCGATGTTGTGATACGGATCCTGACCTATAATGACGACTTTCACCTTATCGAAAGGACAGAGGTCAAAGGCATTGAATATCCTGTTAGCGGGCGGAAAGACCTGTCGTGTGCGGTACTCCTCCCTGACAAACTGTGTCAGCGAAATAAAATATTCCCTGTCAAATTCACTTTTGAGCTTCTCTTTCCAGCCTGCTTCGATTTTGACATCCATAGAGTTATTGCTGAAGAATTACCGCTTAAAACCCTGTCACAGGACCTTCCTGTAAACAAGTTTTGGGTCGTCAGGACCATAGAATTCCCGAAG
This sequence comes from Bacteroidales bacterium, assembly GCA_017882245.1. GTDB lineage: Bacteria > Bacteroidota > Bacteroidia > Bacteroidales > VadinHA17 > SR-FBR-E99. The sequence continues at coordinate 4,927 of JADGPV010000090.1, forward strand.
TGTTGCTTCGAGCTCATAGCTGTTTTTCTGATAGAAGTATCTCGTCGGTTCATAAAGAGGCCGGCCTGAGGTCTCAATCCAAAGGACCTTTCCTCCCAGCGACCTGACTCTCTCCTCTACTGCCTTGAGTATCATTGATCCGTAATGCTTCTTCCTGTATTCTTCCATAATGGCTATCCAGTAAAGTTCCCATGAATGAACTGAGGAAGGATTGGGTCCGAAGTTTGCAAAGCCAATGACCCTGCCCTCGTCGATCAGACGTATCCAGTAATAGCCGCTCTTCTCCTGACCTTTTTCAAAAGTCTCGTCAGCCAGTGTCAGGGCTACCTCGATCTCAAAATCATAAAAATATCCTGATGATGAAAGTATTTTCTCAAGAGCAGGTCTGTCTGCGGGGGTGATGTCAAATGATACTTCAGGCATTGGGTTATTTATTGAGGTCCTTGATGATATCTCTGATGATTTCCCTGTAGCTGTAACCGGCATGAACACCTGCCGAAATAAATCCGCTGCCGGGTGAGATGCATGGGTTAGCGTTGACTTCGAGCACATAAACATTCTCATCGTCATCAACACGCATGTCAACGCGGGCATATCCCTTCAATCCGAAAGTTTGCCAGCATCCAAACACGGCATCACGGAGATTATTCATCAGCCTCGGCCTGAGGTCTTCCGGAAAATTACGCTTGCTGTTCTCATACTGGAATGATCCTTCGATCCATTTCGCCTTGTAGCTTACAATTCTCGGAATGTCATCAGTGTAACCGTGGAATATCATTTCAGCAGGAGGCAACATCTCCGGACCTGCCGGACCTGCCTTGACGCTAACATTGAATTCGCGGCCGTCAATGAAATCCTCAATGAACCAGTGGCGGTCATTTTTATCCCTTACTATTTCCGGCAGAACGCCGTTGAATGTAAAAACCGAGTCTTCGGTTATACCCAGCGAACCATCTTCCCAGACTGGTTTCAGAATGTATTTTTTGCCTTTGATGAGCTTATCCGCCTCGGAAACATTATATCCACCAGCAACAGGTATACCATTGGATTTCATTATCTTACGGGCAAGCACCTTACTGCTGGTGACAAAGGTAGCTTCAACCGAGCACCCGGTATAAGGTATGTGATACATGTTCAGAAGTGCCGGAATGAAATACAGGATCTCAGCTTTGTTTCCTACAGACTCGACCAGGTTAAAAACAAATTCATAACCTTGTCCGCTTATCTGCACTATCTCCCTGAAGAAATCATCAGTAATGCCCCTTCTCGATACATCATATTCAAGCTCCTTCAGTATCTGCTCAATGAAATTTACCTGGTCAAGTACATCCAGTTCGTCAGGGAGAGCATCAGAAGCCGGCTCATTGTATATTATCAGGCATTTTTTCATCACTATGGAAGTCCGTACCTTTTCCTGGCTGAATTCATAATCATCTCCATCAGGGAATCGAACCCTGTCCCATTAAGGCGTGACAGTATTGGAAGGTCAGAATGTATCGGATTTAGTCCAGCAAGAGGATTGGCTTCAATAAAGCAGATTCTTCCGTTTCTGTCTGCCTTCATGTCGACACGGCAGGCATCCACAGCGTTGAGCGCGTGCCATGCACCTAACGCCACTTCGTTGCATTCCTGCCTGCAAGCATCGTCGATGGGTATATACCGGACGATATCCTGGTAATTCTCCTTGACATCGACGGAATAGGGCAGGTTATCCTTGCAGATAACTTCCATTCCTCCGACCACTTTTACATCAATGTCATTTCCGGTAACTCCGACAGTAAACTCTCTTCCCGGCAGGTACTCTTCAATAAGAACAGGCTGATGGTATTTCTCCAGCAGTTCTGTCACAAGGGTCACAAGCGAATCATGATCATGGACCACGCTTCTTGTTGTGATGCCTTTGCCGGTCCCTTCCGCAACCGGCTTGACGAACAGAGGATAAGAAAGTGATGAAGCATTATCAATGTCACGGGCTTTTGCAACTATTATGCCCGGGCTCACCGGCACACCGGCAGCTTCAACCACCAGGCGGGCAAGATATTTATTGAGAGAGACACCCATGACCACCGGTCCGCTGAATACGTACGGTATCCTGTACTGATCTAGAATGGCAGGCACTACTGACTCGCGGCCATCACCATATAAACCTTCAGCGATGTTGAACACCATATCCCATTTCTTGCCTGCAGCAAGTTTCTCCACAAGTTCAAAGATGTTACCTATGCGTTCGGTTTCATAGCCGAGACGGCCAAGCACCGCCTCCAGGGCAGCAACTGTTTCTTCCTTGTCAAATTCAGCTGTTTCATCCATGGTATAACCGCGTTCGAGATACCACGAACGAAGGTCATACGTGAGCCCGATCCTCATCGCTCAGTTACTTTTGATTAGGATATGTATACTGGTTTCTTCTGTAGTTTCTCAGAACCCATTTTTCGGGTCCGCTTTCCACAACATATGCCGGCAGTATTGGTATTTTTCCTCCGCCACCGGGGGCATCAACTACAAACTGCGGTACGGCATATCCGCTTGTGTGACCCCTGAGGTTCTCAATTATTTCAATACCTTTTTCTATTGTGGTCCTGAAATGGCTTGAACCCGGTATCAGGTCACACTGATATATATAATAAGGTCTCACGCGAACTGTAAGAAGCTTCTGCATAAGGCTCTTCATCACTGCAGGGTCATCATTGATACCGTTCAGAAGCACCGTCTGGCTGCCGAGAGGCATGCCTGCATCGGCAAGCATCTCACATGCCCTGCGTGTTTCAGGAGTGATCTCGTCAGGGTGAGTGAAATGGATACTCATGAACAGCGGGTGGTATTTCCTTAGCATAGCCACAAGCTGGGGTGTTATCCTTTGAGGAAGAACAACCGGTACCTTTGTACCTATCCTGAGGATCTCAATATGTTTGATGGCCCTCAGGTTTGACAGCAGGTATTCAAGCTTGTTGTCATTCATGGTAAGAGGATCACCGCCGCTGACGATGACGTCACGGATCTCAGTATGTTCAGCGAGATATCTGAATGCTCTGTCCCATTCGCCTTTGGTCAGATGGCCCAGCTTGCCAACCGAGTGTGACCTGGTGCAATACCTGCAGTATGACGAACAGAACTGAGTGACTGTGAAGAGAGCCCTGTCAGGATAACGATGTACGATACCGGGGACAGGACTGCTTCCCATCTCATTAAGAGGGTCAGCCTTCTCGATGTCAGTAATGATCATCTCATCTCCTGTCGGGATCATTGTACGGCGAAGGGGTGAGCCCGGGGCCGAATCATAGATGAGAGACAGAAAATAAGGAGTTACCCTTAGCGGCAGCCTGTTCTTCAACCTATTGAGGGCATTAATCTCGTCATCACTTAGTGTCATGACACGCGATAAAGCCTCGGCAGTGGTGAAAGAATTGCGTAACTGCCATCTCCAGTCATTCCAGGAGTCAAGATTTGTTAGGGGGAAGTAGCGGCGTATGAATTCCGAACTCCGGTTGCTAACTAAACGATCGTGGGATCCGATCTGCGGGAAGATCATGGTACCCGCGCCAGGTTCTTCGTCGGAAGAACAGCCCATTGGTTGGCTCTCATCGTGAGAAACCGTTACCTCTTTTTTGTTAGCGTTCATACTTCGGTAAATGAATTTACCTTTTTTTCTTGGTGTTAATTAATCGTTTTAGTTTATAAAATGTTTCAAAAATTTGTCGCTAAGTTATTAAATGCATAACCTGATGTCAATCCTGCCGGTAAAAGATATGAACACATGTATGTCATACGTTTATACCTGATTTTCATCTTTTTATGCTCATCTGATCAGAGTTATTGACAGTTCGTTTTTTGAGCATAAAAATGATACCCGGTTTTTGAGGCGCAAACTTAAATTAATTTTTAACATATGAATACTTTTCATTCATTTTTTTTTAAAAATTTATTATCGTATCCGTGGTTGGTTGGTAAACAAAGACCGTGCCATTGCCATCAGATTATGAAAACTTTAGTACTGCAGATTTATTGTATAGACAATGATATATTGCCTGCAGAACCATTTGCCGTAAAAGTAAATGATACGCATGTCGGTCATCTTTGCGGAAATGAATATTGATCAGTGACTTGGAAAGAAAAAACCGTCAGATGAAAAAGAGAGCAACACCAGCCACGCTTAACACTGCTCCTGCAATTTCAATGGCAGTGATCTTCTCCTTATAAATCCAGAGCGAAGGTGCCAGTATCAGGACCGGAGTAATAGCCATTATTGTCGAAGCTATCCCTGCCTCTGTGTATTTGACTGAAAGAAGCGAAAAGGAGATGCCAAGGAAAGGCCCGAAGAAGGATCCCAGCGTCAGGACCTTCATAGCTGAGAGGTCCCTGAGTGAAAGGCTTACCTGATTCCATCTTCTTAAAAAGGTGATGATGATTGAATAGCCCGCCACACCAGCTATTATCCTTATCTGCGTTGAAGCAAAAGGATCATATCCCTCCATCCCGTACTTACTGAGGACAATTCCCAACGCCTGTCCGATAGCTCCGATGAAAGCAAAAAGAAGTCCAGCGGAAGAGAGCTTGATTGAGAGCTTTTCTCCTTTTACCGGTTTATTAAAGATTGCAAGTGTTATACCTATTATAACAATAAGCATTCCGGCAATCTGTATAAGTTCAAGTGATTCGCCGAGGATGAAATAAGCAAATACAGCCGATAATGGTGGCGCGAGTGTCATGACCAGCATTGCAAACCTGGAGCCTATAAGAGGGTAGGAACGGAAGAGAAAATAATCGCCCAGAACAAGCCCGATGATACCTGAGAGCGCCAGCCATATCCAGTTATGGCGGGTGGCATCAAAAGGCAATATTTGCCCACGGATGATGGCAGTCAGGAGGCTGATAAAGACCAGACCCAGACAGAGCCGCAAGATGTTCACGGACAATGATCCTATTTTCCGGCTAGCCGATTCGAAAGCCAGGGCTGAGATGGTCCAGAAAAGGGCCACCGCCAGTGCGGCAAACTCACCGATATGAGTGTTTATATACTCCATTCTCAGGTGATATAATCAGGGCACAAAAATATATAAACAAAGCAACTCCCTGTTATTTTCTGTTTATTCAGTCAAAATATTTCCTGAAAGAATCATCCGGTGCCGATGAATTATTTTTAAATTTGAGTAAACATTAAACCCAAAATCTATGGATGCAAAAACAAAAGCCATTATTTCTCATCTCTTCGGAATAGGATGGCTGATAGCCCTTATCATGAACATGAACAATAAAGAGGAATATGCCAGTTACTATATCAGGCAGAACCTTGGTCTCATCATTATTGTCGTACTGCTTAAGATAGTCGGTTATATCCCCATACTCGGCCCGGTAATCTGGATAGCCGGAGGCATTCTTGTATTCGTATTCTGGCTTATGAGTCTTATCTGGGCAATTCAGGGTGATATGAAGCCGCTTCCATGGATTGGTGTAAAATTCCAGGAATGGTTCAAGGCACTCTGATCTGACTGTTAACTGAAATGATGCGTCCCGGCTGTGTCGGGACTTTTTTTTACTTATTTTCAGGGAAAAGCTGACAGCTTCCTGACATCAGGTAAAATATACCGATGAAAAGCCGCGTTTATTCACTATCTATGCATGATTTTTATAGAATTTACATCGAAATAATTAAATGTTCAGGAGTAACTTAAAATCCAAGCTATGACAATTATCAGGAAAAATGAACTGGCATTCCTGTTTCTGGCCTTGTTGTTTTCATTATGCACTTCCAATATTTACTCTCAGGAAAAGAGCAAGGATCAAAAGATCAAAAAACTGACTGTCATTGAAGAAAAGCATGACAGCAAGACAGTAACAACAAAGAAAGAGTCGGAGACGACATACGATAACTACGGAAATATAATTGAACAAATTCTGTACAAGGGCGGGGAGGTTGACACTCATTTTAAATATGAGTATGATGCGGACAACAATAAAATAAAGGAAACCGAATACGATAAGAAGGGTGCAGTCTACAGAATCTCTGAATACAAAATTCAAAACGGCCAGAGGACGGAAAAGACTGTATATGACAGCCAAAAACGACTTCTGCTGAAAAAAACATACCAGTACACCTATTTTCAGTAAAGGTGACAACTCAATCCAAAATACTTCAGGATTTTCACGCAGTCTCCCTTGATGAGATTGATTCCGTGAGCTTTATGAACAGGGTAGATTCAAAGTATCTCTTCCCCGTAAACAAGCTTGGACAGGTTTTACTGAACCTTGCCGGTGACTATAAAGTTCTCGAAATCAATCAGCAGAGAGAATTCAAATACAGCACTGTATATTTCGATACCGCGGAATACCAATTCTACAATCAGCACCATGCAGGTAAAATGGAGCGGGATAAAGTCAGGTTAAGGACATACGAGACAAACAACCTTACCTACCTCGAGGTCAAACATAAAACAAATAAAGACAGGACTATAAAGAGCAGGATTAAAAGTGATAATGCCAGGCTTCCTGATGATGCCAGGTCTCAGAGATTTCTGGCAGAGAAGCTCAAGGAGAACTCTCAGGAGCTGCAGCCCGTATTGACTAGCCTGTTTACAAGGATCACACTCATAAGTAAAAGTTTGCCTGAACGTGTGACAATTGACTTCAATATTGCCTATACTGGTAATGATGGCAGGAAAATAGATCTTCCAAACATTGCTGTAGCTGAAATAAAACGGGAAAAAGCCACCGGCAATTCGGTTCTGCATTCCACACTGAAAAAAATGGGGATCCGTCAGACAGGTTTCAGCAAATATTGCCTTGGAGCCGCAATGTTAGATGGGGTTAAACGGAAGAACAATGTTAAACCTATACTTTTACAGCTAATTAAGATCAATGATGAATCTACTAAGCATGATGTTGCCTGACGGCAATCTTGAAATCGCAGGAATGGAAATATTTAATTCTGCAGGTTTTCTTGAACTCGTTATACGTTTCTCAATGAACCTTGGAGTTATTTTCCTGCTTGTAAGATGGCTTTATTATTCCGTCTCAAAGAGGAAGGATTATCTGTTTACTTATATTCTTATCTCATGCATTGTATTTCTGTTATGCTTCCTTCTTGAGAGCGTGAAACTCCAGATAGGATTTGCACTGGGACTCTTTGCAATTTTCGGTATAATCCGTTACCGGACTCACTCCATTCCACCAAAAGAGATGACATATCTCTTTCTGATCATCGGTGTTTCAGTAATAAATGCTCTGGCAAATAAGAAAACCAGCATCGCTGAAGTCCTTTTTACAGATCTCGTTATTGTTCTGATCACCTACGGCCTCGAAAAGGTATGGCTTTTAAAAAGCGTGGCAGCAAAGAGAATCACCTATGAAAAGATCGATCTCATCAGGCCGGAGAATTATAATCTCCTTATTGCTGACCTGACTGCAAGGACGGGTTTGACAAATATCCAGAAAGTTGAGATAGGAGAGATAAATTTCCTTAGAGACACCTGCAAAATAGTTGTCTATTTTGAGGTCAACAGTGCGAACAGGAACCAGGTTGACCAGACTGATAACTATGGGGATGACGACGATGAATAGGTTTTTTCTCGTCTCTGTTTTCCTGCTTTTTGGTTCACTGTCGGTAATGGCACAGGATAGGGATTTCGGAATGTGGTACGAGATCAATGGCGATTATAAAATAGTTAAAGGTTTACGGTTCGATCTCGAAACAAGCATACGAACTGACCGGAATGCATCAAATATCAAGACATTCTTTCTTGAACCCGGATTGAGATACAAATTCAATGATTACTTCGCTGCAGGGATTTATTATCGTTTTATCGAACAGGAAGAGACAATTGACAAGTCGGAAGGCATTTACGAGTTCCACCCAAGACACCGGTGGTTCGTCCAGCTTAAGGGCAGTCTGCCAGTATACCGGTTTACGCTTTCTGCCAGATACCGCTTTCAGGAGCAAATTAAAACCTATATAAAGAACCCGGAGGACGACATACCTCAATGGTCTAACAGATTTCGACTGGAGCTGGAATATGACATCAAGGGAATTCCTCTTACGCCTTACGTAAACGTTGAAATATTTAGCCCGCTCTTTTCATCTGGCGGTTTTATAATAGATAATTGGCGGTATACTGCTGGTGCGGAATATACTGTTAACAAGATGCACACCTTCGGACTTGAATATATTTTTGATACGAGCAAGGTTACAAAACCTCCTTATAATCATATCATTTGTCTGAAATATGGCATAAGTCTTTAGCCTGGCGTTTCGCTCTGGTTTGTCAATTCCCTGCTATTGTCTACTTTTGAGCCCTTGAACGCGCAGGTGCCTCAACCATCAGCGTTGTTTGCCACCCCGGAATCAGTGTCTCCAATCTGGTGTCGAGGGGAAGGGCTTTTCTGAGAGCTGGCTCAGCCGAAAATAACACTTATCAGCAAGTACTTAATAAACAATCCTGAAACTGTAAAGATCACCGCATCCCTTTTACGGTGACGGAGCATTCCTGCTGCCAGCGAGATGACCGGCGAGGAAAGAGGCAAAGCGTTGAACACGAAAATGGCAATATTGCCATACTTCCTTATTTCAGCCTCTGCCTTCTCGTAACGGTGCCGGCCAATCAGAGAATCTATAATTCTGTCACTCAGCATCACACCAATAACATAATCAATTGTCTGGGAGAAAAGCGCTGTCCCCAGCGCTACGGCATTCAATGCAATGATATTTATATCACCCTGGAGATAATAAACAAAAGCGATCTCTACTGGCATGAAAAGAAAGAACAGATACCCGGCGGCATTGACAATGGCAAAAGACAATAGTCCCTGATCACGCGATCCGTAATATATGTCACGTCCTACGGTCAGCGATGCTATAGCAATAGCCACGATCGCTAAAAGGAAGGCTATTGCAAAGCGAAATATTACAATACGTTTACTTTTTAGCATTTCCATCCGGAGTATGGATTCCTTGAAAGATAAGAGTTATAATAACGCTGATCGCCCGTCACTTCCTTTCCGAGCCATGACGGCTTCTCAAAAGACTCATCCGGCGATGAAAGCTCAACCTCCGCAATTATCAGCCCTTCATTTTCACCATGAAATTCATCAACCTCAAAGAGATGCTTACCGCATTTTATTTTGTATCGCGTCTTTTCAATGATGCCGGGCTTACACAGTTTAAGCAGATCCTGCGCCTCTGTAACCGGTATCTCCTTTTCCCATTCAAACCTTTCAATCCCTGATGGGTCTGAGGCCCCTTTGACAGTTATATATCCGCGTTTACCGCTGATCCTTACCCTCACAGTGTGCTCCTCAGCAGAAGAAAGGTAACCCTGAACAACATGCGTTGCTTCCGTCGCCTCACCCCGGAAATCACCGGCTATCAGAAATTTCCTTTCAATCTCCTGTGCCATTTTTCAATACTTTTATTTATAAATATCAGCATATTATAAAGATTTATCCGAAATTTTAACTTTAATATGCGATTCTGCTACTTTTTTTAATACTTTTACCTCCGGTATCATGAGAACATCTGGAACATATCGCTTTTATTATTACTATTTTCAGGCAAGAAATGGGATGGATTAGTTATATGTCATCATAAAGGTAAAGAGAAATATAATGTAAGAAGTCCCGCGAGAACGGGACTTTTTTTTAGCACAATAATGAACCGGAAAAAAAGCCGCACTATGAGCAGTTCAAAAATAAACCCCGCATCCCGTTTAAGCCTGGTGCAGGAGTACTACTTCTCAGGGAAACTGAAAGAGATAGCTGAAATGAGGCAGAAAGGACTAGATGTCATCAACCTCGGCATTGGCAGTCCTGACCTTCCTCCGTCATCTTCCGTTATTGATACGTTGTATAAGAATGCATCCAATCCTTCCAATCACGGGTACCAGAGTTATAATGGTATACCTGCCCTGCGCAACGCACTGGCCAGATGGTATAAGACTTACTTTCATGCCGATCTTGACCCATCTGCTGAAATTCTTCCCCTGATTGGATCAAAGGAAGGTATCATGCATATAAGTATGGCTTTCCTTGATCCTGGTGATGAGGTGCTTATCCCCAATCCTGGATACCCGGCATACGAGGCAGCCACAAAACTTGCTGGAGGCAAAGTAAGGTACTATGACCTGACTGAAGAGAACGGCTGGCTGCCTGAAACTGGTGTGCTCGAGAAAACAGACCTCAGCCGGGTGAAGATTATGTGGATCAACTATCCGAACATGCCCACCGGTCGCAAAGCATCACTGGAAATCTTCAGGAACATTGTTGCTTTTGCCCGCAGGCACAGTATTCTGCTGATCAATGACAATCCATATAGTTTTATCCTGAACGACAGTCCACTAAGTATCTTTTCAGCGGAAGGATCAAAAGAGATTGCGCTTGAGCTGAATTCGCTCAGCAAATCGCATAACATGGCAGGGTGGAGGATAGGAATGGTTGGCGGCAATCCAGCCTTTATTAATGCCATCATGAAAGTAAAAAGTAACATGGACTCGGGGATGTTTCAGCCATTGCAGGCAGCAGCGGCCGAGGCTCTTGAGGCGCCTGAAGAATGGTATAGGCAACTTAATGAAGTTTATCTCAGACGACGCGTCATTGCCGGGGAGATCATGGATGCACTTTCCTGCACGTTTGCCAGGGATCAGGCAGGCCTTTTTCTCTGGGGCAGGATACCTGAATATTGCACCGACGCAGCGGAAATGACAGATGCATTGCTGTACAACAGGTACGTTTTTATTACACCCGGTCTCATTTTCGGAAGCAACGGAAACAGGTACATCAGGATCTCCCTTTGTGCACCCGAAGATGTACTGAAAGCGGCACTTGACCGGGTAAAAATTCCACTTCAAAAGATTAATAACTAACTTATTTACGAACATATGGCTTTTAATATCTGTATAGTAGGTTTAGGTCTGATCGGCGGGTCCCTGGCACGCGGATTAAAGATGAATGGCTTCAGTGGCAAAATATACGGTGTGGACAACAATCCCCATCACCGTACGATTGCAATGTATCGTGGCCTGGCTGATGAATTCCTTTCCCTTGATGAAGCTGTTGAGAGATCTGAGATCATCATTCTTTGTGCCCCGGTTGATGCCAACTGCCAGCTGCTCCCTGGTATCCTTGATAAGATCAGCGGTACGGGCAAGGTTGTCGCAGATATGGGATCCACCAAAGCTGATATTGCAGCTGTTTCAGCTGACCATCCTGCACGCGGAAGGTACGTGTCCGCCCACCCAATGGCCGGAACGGAGCACTCCGGACCGGCAGCAGCAGTTGACAGGCTCTACAATGATAAGGTTGCAATAATATGTGATCCGGAACGCAGCGACGAAGATGCGCTAGAACTTTTTGTTGCCCTGCTGCAGTCGCTGAACATGCGAATCCTGTATATGAACTCAACGGAACATGATGTGCATGTGGCATACGTGTCTCATATATCCCACATTACGTCATTCGCCCTTGCCTTGTGTGTGCTTGACAAGGAAAAGGACGCAAAAAATATTATGTCCCTTGCCGCCGGAGGATTTGAAAGCACGGTGCGACTGTCAAAGAGCAACGGCGAGACATGGGCTCCGATTTTCATCGGTAACTCCGGCCCGATACTCGAGGTCATTGATACCTATATTGAAAAAATGAATCTCTTTAAGAGCTACATCAGTAAAGGCGACGGAGTGGCTTTGAGGGAACTGATGAGATCTGCAAATGAGATAGGATCGATCCTGAAATGAAAAAACTGAAAAGATGAAGACTGAAAATATCACCACGAAGGAACCCGGAATGGCAATATCACCGATTAGAGAATGGCAGGTATATAAACAGAGGCCGCTTGTGATTGCCGGTCCCTGCAGTGCCGAGAGTGAGGAACAGATATTCGGCACTGCAGCTGAGCTTGCAGCCTCAGGCAGGGTAGATCTGTTCCGTGCAGGCATCTGGAAACCGCGTTCACGGCCTGATACTTTTGAGGGGATCGGAACCATCGGTTTAAGGTGGCTCAGGCAGGTCAAAGAAAAGTATGGACTTCCTGTTGCAGTTGAGGTTGCCACTGAAAAACATGTCTATGAAGCCCTGAAGCATGGCATTGACGCCGTCTGGATCGGTGCGCGGACAACCGTCAATCCTTTTGCTGTACAGGAAATTGCAGCAGCGCTCAGGGGCGCCGACGTGATGGTCTTCGTCAAAAACCCTGTTAACCCTGACCTGGAGTTGTGGATCGGGGCCATAGAAAGGATAAGCAAAGCAGGTATAAGCCGCATTGCAGCAATTCACCGCGGATTCTCTTCATGGGAGAAGAGTGCATTTCGTAATCATCCAAGATGGCAGATACCCGTGGAGCTGCGCCAGCGCATACCTGACCTGCCACTCATATGTGACCCAAGCCATATGGGTGGTGACAGGCTCTATATCGAAGATCTGTCACAAAAGGCGATGGATCTGGCCTACGATGGCCTTATGATCGAGTCTCACATCGATCCTGACAATGCCCTGAGCGATAAACAACAGCAACTCAGGCCGGCAGAACTGGAGGGGATACTGAGCAGGCTGGTCCTGAGATCATCTACTTCCAGTGACAGGGAATTTCTCGATACCATGGACGATCTCCGGAGGCAGATAGATATCTATGACGAACTGCTGCTTGATATACTGGAAAACCGCATGGCTGTCGCTGAAACTATTGGTAAGTACAAGAAAGAACATAATATTACCATTCTGCAGAGCGACCGGTGGAAAGAAGTTGTAAACAAGGCAGTTACAAAAGGAACAAAGAGAGGCCTTACACCGGAGTTTATTCATACGATCCTTGAGGCTATCCACCAGGAATCGATAACCAGACAGATGAAAGTGATGAAAGAAGAGTAATTTAGCATATTGAAAAAGGAGCTAAATGAAAATCACTGTCCGCCCGTCATCAATCAGTGGCAAAGTCATTGCTCCCGCAAGCAAAAGCCTGACACAGAGAGCTATAGCAGCAGGACTGCTTGCATCTGGCACTACAGTGGTAAGGAACCCCTCGTTCTGCAATGACTCTCTGGCAGCCATAAAAATGGCGGAAGCGTTGGGTGCCATCGTATCAACGGATGATGATATGATCACTGTCAAGGCAGGTCTGAGACCTGCCTCCCCCGTTACTCTTCATTGCGGGGAGTCTGGGCTGGCAATGCGTATGTTCGCACCGATAGCCACGGCTCTTGGATCTCAGACTATCATCACCGGAGAAGGTTCTCTCACCGGGCGGCCGGTGGGTATGATCGGAGAAGCTCTCTCACAATTTGGGGTGACAGTCACGACCAACAATGGTTTTCTTCCAATGACAATCAATGGAAAGATTAATGGAGGAACCGCAACGATTGATGGTTCGACAGGATCGCAACTTCTGACCGGCCTGCTAATGGCGCTTCCGCTGCTGAAATCTGACAGCGAGTTAATAGTGCATCACCTTAAGAGCAAACCTTACATCAGTCTCACCCAACAGCTTCTGTCCGATTTCGGGATTAAGGTTGAAAATCATGAATTCAAGCGCTTTTACATCCCGGGAAATCAGCTCTACAGAGCTCATGAATATACGGTGGAAGGGGACTGGAGCAGTGCAGCTTTTCTGCTTATTGCCGGAGCTGTTGCCGGTGAAGTTACAGTCAGTAACCTGAAATGCGACAGTTCACAGGCTGACAGGATGGTGCTAGATGCTCTCATAAAAGCAGGGGTGAAGCTGACAAAACAGGACAATCAGGTTAAGACAGCGAGGTCTGATCTGAAAGCATTCACCTTTGATGCAACTGATTCTCCCGATCTGTTCCCGCCGCTGGCTGCCCTTTCATCTTATTGTCGCGGAATTAGCAGGATAAAAGGAGTAAGCCGGCTGGCGCATAAGGAAAGCGACCGTTCGAAAGCTATCATTCAGGTTCTCAATGAGCTGCATATCAATGCATATGTTGAGGAAGACAGCATGTTCATTGAGGGCGGTGATGTCAGAGGCACCGGTGTCTCATCACACAATGATCACCGGATAGTAATGATGGAGGCAGTGATGGCTCTCGGCTGCAGTAGAGAGGTGGGCATCACAGGAGCGGAAGCAGTCAGCAAATCATATCCTGAATTTTTTGAAGCACTGCAAGGTCTTGGCACAATCATAATCTGATTGCGTTATCGGATTTCTTTAACCTCGAAGGTTAAATAAATATAGTTTCGTTTATTTCCCGATACAGAATTTTGAGAAAATTTCACCTAAGATGTCATCAGGCGTGATCCTGCCTGTTATGAGACCCAGGTAATAAATTGCCTGCCGTATGTCTGTCGCTATCAGCTCTGTGGGTATGCCGTCACGGAAGCCGTCAAGAGCCCTTGTCAGGCTCTCTGAGACATTCTTCAATGCTTCGTAATGCCTGGCATTAGTGACTATATATTGCGGTGCTTTCAGGCTTCCTGTCTCCACAGAGCCGGTCAGATACTTCTTAAGCTCCTCAATTCCTGATGACTTGGTTGCTGATACAAAAACCAGGGGTACTTCGCAGAGTGCTATCAGTTCCTTTTTCAATTTGCTGATCTGCTTCTCAGAGACAAGATCAGACTTATTGATTACCAATATGATTTTTGTGCCGATGCTTCCTGTCATCTCAGCTATTGTACGCGCGAAAGCAGCTGTATCGTCAGCTCTGTCCGTTGCTTCCGCAACTGCCAGTACAACATCAGCGTTTTCAACTTTGGCCTTGGTCCTTTCAATACCCTTTGCTTCAACCTTATCCCTGGAGTCTGTTTCACGTAATCCCGCCGTGTCAATGAACCTGAAGAGAACTCCACCGAGGTGCAGCACCTCTTCAATTGTGTCACGGGTAGTACCAGGTATCTCTGATACTATTGCTCTCTCTTCCTGTAAAAGAACATTAAGCAGGGAGGATTTTCCCACATTCGGTCTGCCGGCTATAACAACAGGAATGCCTTTCTTTATGGCGTTTCCAAGACGGAAAGAAGAGGCTAGCCTGTCAACCAGGCTTTTAATCTTTATTATCGTTTCGGTCATGGCGAAACGGTCGGCGAACATCACATCCTCCTCACTGAAATCAAGCTCAAGCTCGATGAGCGATGCAAAGGAGAGGAGTTCCTGCCTCAGCTTTTCTATTTCAGAGGAGAATCCTCCGCGCAGTTGCGTGGCAGCCAGCCGGTGAGCAGCCTCTGAGTCGGAAGCAATAATATCTGCCACGGCTTCGGCCTGGGAAAGATCCATTTTGCCATTCATGAAAGCCCTCCGGGTGAACTCACCGGGAGAGGCTGTTTCAGCACCCTGCCCGATGATAATTTCCATGATACGCTGCTGTATGAAAGCCGAAGCATGACAGCATATTTCTGCCATATCTTCACCTGTATAGGAGAGGGGAGAGCGAAAGAGCGAAACCAGGACCTCGTCAATGAATTCTCCCTGCGAAGATATGGTGCCTAAAATTAATGTGTACCCCTTCGTATTTAATATATCTACCTGATTATCTGTCGGTTTGAATATGCGTGAGATGATCCGTATCGCCTCCGGCCCTGAAACCCTTATAAGGGCTATCGCGCCGCCTCCCGAAGTGGCCGGTGCGCATATAGTTGTCTCCTTTTGTGCCATAATTTCTATGGTGCAAAGGTAACAGAAATCTACCTGGCCAGGTTATCAGTGACGAAGGTATTATCCGGGATCGATGCAGATGTATTTACCTGGTCAAATTTGACCCTTGAGCTTCTGCCGTTAAGATGATTTTCAGCCAGCATATCGGTCATGATATATCCCTCTTTTCCTGCCAGAGGCTGGGTGGCAACTATTTCGATTGTCTTGAAAAGTACGTTGTCAAAATTGTAAAAGTCGATCTTCTTTGTTTTCAGGTCTTTTTTATCGAGATATGTTATCTTTTTAGTAAAACCGTACTCGTCAGCCTTGTCATCGTTTACAGGTACACTCTCAATTACCCAGGTGTCGTTCTTACCTGATTCAGGCATGTGCTTAATAGTGAAGTCAGAATTACTTCCTGAAGACATATCTGCATTGGAGAATTCCGAGCTCATAAAGCTCTTCCCTTTTTCCGTGCTTACAATTCGTCTGGTCTTTTTAAGTGCCGGGAGGTATATCCAAATATCGTCCTGCACATCCTTGTTGTCAATTATAAGCATTGCGGTACCTCTCACATCAGCCGGATCAAGGAACTTGACCATTCTCTTTATCGTGCCGTCGTCATAGGATTTTGTGAACATATTTAACTTCCGTGTCCTTACTGAACCGTTCTTCTCGGTGATCGTAAGGGTCACCGTCGACTGAATATTACCAGACATCGTGAGGTCACGACTTTTCTCCATCAGCTGTACGGGATCTGGCAATTGAGCCTGCATAGCCTGCAGTGACAGAACCGACACCGCTGATAATAGGAATAGCATCTTTTTCATTTTTGTCTTTTTTCTTAATTGAATGACTGAGATTTGCTTCGATAAATGAGGGTTTAAAATATAACAACAATGCCGGAATGAATACAATGGCATAAAGAAAGCATGAGCCTATTGACAGCCATACCAGGTAACCAAAGAATCTTATTGACAGGAATCCGGAGAAGAAAGTGGCCGAGAAGCCTACCGTTACGCTCAGAGCATTAATAAAGATGCTTCTCCCGGTGGTCCTGTGGGTTGTGGCTATGGCTTCCTGTCGGGTGACTCCTTTTCTGAGCTCGTTATTGTATCTCCACATATACTGGATGGTGAAATCGACACCCACACCTATCATGATCGAAGAGAGCAGGGCGGTGGCAGCATCAATCGGAATGCCTACCAGTCCCATGAACCCGAACTGAATTACAATAGAACCTGCCAGCGGTATCGATCCAATAAGACCTCCCTTCAATGATTTGAAGTTTATTGCCAGCAATATGAAAACAATAACAAGAGCAAAAGCCAGGGACCCAACCTGCCCATTGATGATCTGCTGGGCAAAATCAGTCATAATGACCGCATAACCTCCTGTGGTCACCCTGGCCGGGAAATCTGAAGTGTAGCTCCTGATATCATTTTCGAGGGCACTTACAACCTTATTGTCAGTATTTGAAAGCCTTACTAGTAGATGAGCTTTTGTATTGTCAAAATTCATCAGCTGTTTGAAATCGTCGGGATTTCCGCTCATGTTGTAAAGTTCAAACATCTGTGCAATGGCCTCGGTTGATGAAGGTATCCTGTCATATTCCTCTTCACCAGGTTCATAGAGTGCTTTGCTCATCTCCCTGACAAAGTCGGATATTGAAAAGACGGTGCCCACTCCTTCTGATCCCTTCAGATGCTGAGTGAGGTCATCTATCTTCTGCATCAGGACCGGATCCTTGATGTCGCCGCTGATCATTACCGAGATGGTCTGAGAGCCTCCAAATTTCGAATTAATCAATTCTGACGCCTTTCTTACAGGACTCTTATGGGGAAAGAAATTCTCCTGGTTTGTATCTATCCTGAGGAAAGCAAAGCCTATACCTGTCAGAAGAGTTATTACAAGGGAGACCAGAAGCACCCTTCCGGGACGTCTGATAATCACTTCTGACACTTTTTTCAGGGCACGGCTGATAAGGTCGTTTGAATGGTCACGTACCTGACGGTTTTTTCTGCGTGGTGTGTGTTGTAGATAAATAAACGCCGGTATTAATAAGAGACTCATTACGAGGGCCAGGGTGACCCCGGTAGCTGACAGTATACCTACCTGTCTGGCAGGAATAATTGAATGAGCCAACAGACCAAGCAACCCTGCTATTGTTGTCAGTCCGCTGAACAGTATAGGCATATTCAGGGAACCCGTAATTGACCTGATCATTTCTTTACCGCCCACCGGAAGATCTGACCTCCTGAGCTCCTGGTACCGGGATACCAGGTATATTCCATAGTTGTTCGCTACCGAAATAAGAATAATAGGTGCAAGGCACATGATGATGGAGAACTTCCATCCGAGCAGCGGTATCATTCCCATTGTGAATACTGTTGACAGAATCACAACAGTAAATGGCATAAGGACGCTTCTCCAGTCGCCAAGTGATAATTTAAGCACTACCAGCATCATCAGCAGGGCGATAGGAATAAGGAACATGGCATCATGGTTCACATCCTCAACTATATGCTTTCTGATATATGGCAGACCCCCTGTCATTATCTCTGCATTTCCCTTCTGTACTGCTATGACTGAATCAACCTTGTTAAGAGTGACATACTCTGGTACATTCGTGTTTATCGTACCGGTTATTGCTGCTGCCGTCATGTCTGATGAAACTACGATACCCCGGGCAAACCGGTTAGCCAGTATGTCTTCCTTAAGGGCCTCTGTCTCCTCAGGTGTCTCCGGTATCTTTTTGATCAAAGGGTCAACTACCATCATTCCCTCTTCACCCTTTATCTTCCTGGCTGTATACAGTGAGTTGACAGTGCCTATGCCTTCCATTCTTGAAAATGCTTTATCAACTTCCTTTATCTCTCTGAGGTCAACAGGAGTGAGGATGGAGCTGTCGGTAAAAAGTACGATGATCATATCCTGAACGCCAAACTCCCTCTCTATAGAGTCATTCGTTACCCTCGAAGGCAGGCTCCGGGGTATATAATTTCTGATGTCAGGATCAGTTTTCGATGAGGGTATTAGCACACCCATACCAATTGCCAGGGCAAATGAAACTGATATTATGACCCATTTGTATTTAATGATAAAATCTGTCATAGCCTTAGAAATCTATCCTGATTGAAAAGAATGCTGCTTTCATAAAGTCATCAATTATATCGTACAGGCCGCCTTTAGTGCCAGAATAATGCTCATAACCCACACTCAGCGTCACTCCATCCGCAGGTTTATACTCAACTGCAGGCCGGAATAACAGATCCTTTGATGTAAAATTGTAAACCGCAGTAACAGATGGGATCAGCTTGCCATAGAACAGTTCAACTTCAGTCCTCAGTCCGGCTGCATGGTAGTACTCATATATCTGATTGTTATACAGCCTGTTAAATGCCTCAGTCTGCAGCCTGGTAAACTCAACGGGGTCAAACCCGGGTGTGCTGAAAAGCTCCATCAGCTTTGCCATGTCAGGTTCGGTGCCTATCAGGGGGTCATAGGGTGCTTTATAAAAACCAAGAACCTTTTTACCGGAATACTCGGCAGTCACCCTTACGGCTCCGGGTATCCAGTCGAACCCTGCTACCTATTCAACCTGAGGGAAAGGAATTTCTTCGTTACCTTCCTTTGCTTCAACAGGATGGTTGTAAGACAGTGTTCCTCTGAACACAATAGGCGATATCACTGTCTCAAAGTCAAAACCGGCATTGCTTACGATGTACGGGATGCCTTTAATTTTTATAGCCGGTTGAAGAGGATTAGTAAAATCGGCGCTTACCAGTGTCAGTCCTGGCATAAGATCCGGACCGTGATAAAATTGTAAGCCTGCAGCAAAACCCTTGAACATAAAATCACCCCTGAAGCCGTATGAGTAAAACCCGTTGCCTGTCTTCAGTCCCTCAGGTAGTTCCACCTGAATGTTCGATGGTATGGATACGGGTTTAATAATCAGGATTGACGGGTTCCAGAATGGTGTCGCCACGGCTGACAGCTTAAAGAACGGTGCTGGCGTGAATGTTATCTCGCCAAGCAGGTTTCCCAGCTCGGCATCTTCAAAATCTGGAGATCGCAATGTATAGTCGACAGGATTGAATTTCGACAGGGGAGTGAAGATATCCGTCTTACCCCACTTGATTATTTTCTTTCCGGCGGAGATACTCATGAACTTGTTGTAATACATACCCCATGCCTCACGCAGCAAAAGCGAATTGACATTTTCGCCGAACTGCTGACCCATGCGTACCCTCAGGTCAGCAAAACCCTTGAAGCTGAGGTTATCACTTGCTGTGAGAGTGAGTGCGGCGTCGCCGAAGGCGGCATTCACATCATGTTCGTAGTCTCCGGTGCTGAAATAAATACCTCCCCTTATAAATCCTCCGGGCGTGAAAATCCTATCCTGCGAAAAGAGTGAGAGTGGGATCAGGAACAAAATTATTAGCAGACGCCACCTTCTTCTCATGACATGATTTTTGTACAAATTTTATCATGAAAAGTAAGATATACGCCCTGACCGCATGGTTCGTACATGGTCAGTCATGAGAACTGGTTTCAGCCGCTCGGTTCACACCTTTTCTGAGGGCTTTGTCAGTTCTTTCCTGTATTCGCTGGGTGTTTTGCCCGAGGAGGCTTTAAAGATTGTGTTAAACGTTGATTTTGAATTGAAACCGGCGTCAAAGGCAATAGCAAGTATGGTATAATGCTGGTACTTTGGATCGTTTATCCGGCTTATAACCTCCTTTACGCGATACTCATTGATAAAAGTGAAAAAATTACGCCCGTGTTTCTCGTTAAGGATTTCTGTTATATAATGACGGGGTATTCCTGTTTTCTTTGAAAGATCAAGAATGGTCAGGTCAGAGTCGAGATACGGCTTCTCCTCCTCCATATAATTGAGCAGTCTTGCCAGGTACTCTTCGGCCTGTTCGTCCCTCAGTCCGCTCTTTGCATACTTCTCCGGGCCTTTCTGAACGGCATCACCGTCTTCTTCAGGTGGACCGGCAGGATAATTCATTATCTCCGGCTGCCTGATGGCATAGAAGCTGTACGCGAAAGAGAAGAAGGCTATAAAAATAAAGGTTAGGATATATGGGTCAAAATGAAGTAGTCCGG
>JADGPV010000091.1 GCA_017882245.1 Bacteroidales bacterium
GTAATGTGATGCAATATCATAGATTGTCTTGCCCTCAGCAGCCATCTTCTTCATCTCGCCTGATATCGCCTCACCCTTCTTCTTCTTTGCAAGAAGGAAACTTATGTCAGAAGTCACAGCTTCAACAGGAGCAATGCCCTCTTCCTGCACCCGGGTGCAGTAAGCCACAACATACTTATCAACAAGTTCAAAGACAGCCTGGCTGCTGTTATCAAGTACTATACTTCCTGCCTTGCTGTTCTGGAAGAGCGCCATAACCAGTCCTCTTGCCTGCTCCAGTCCTGGAAGTTCTTTCTGTTCAGGTGTGACATTCATAGCGAGCTTTTTGTCAAGACTGCCAGCTGCCACTGCCTTATTGAATTTCTCGTAGGTGTTGTTGGTTCCTGCAAACTGTGATGCCTCCGCATAAATGCGCTGATTGGTTGCACTGCTCGGCAGCACCTTGCGGTCAACGATCCCGATATCGTATTTCTTTACCTTCCGGCTCTGATCGATGATCTTTATTATATGAAGACCGTATGTCGTTTCAACTGTAACCAGGTCTCCTTTTTTGCCGTTGAAACATGCATTATTGAACGGTAAGATCATCGAGCCCTCGCTGAACCAGCCAAGATCTCCTCCCACCTGTGCTGATCCTTTATCATCAGAGTTAGCCATCGCCAGGACATTAAAATCAATTCCTGCCCTTATCAATGCGATCAGGCTGTCAGCTTCTTTTCTTGCCTGTACCATGCTCCTCCCGCTGTTGGGAGAAAGGAGAATATGAGCAGCTCTGACTGAATCAGGTCGCTCGGCTATATCTACTATACGGGCCAGCTTATACGATCCGTCTTCAAAATATGGACCCAATATTGCAGATTTGTCGCCTGACTCTGCAAGCGAGCGCAGCTTTTCCGGCAAAGCTGACAGAGCCTGATAGACTCCGGAATGGCGCGTATCACCCGTAAGATTAATATATTGTACGAGATCCGTGGCTGCAGCAAAGTTCGCCTTCTCATTGGTTGCCCATGTCTCAGCCTCTTTCATATCCGACTCTGAAGGAGTAATATCAAATACAATGTATTCCATGTCTCTCTGAGCTGAGCGCTTATAATTCTCCTTGTGAGCATCGTAATAGTCCCTTATCTCATCTGAGCTTACCTTAACGGTACTGTCAGCTATGGCTGAATAGTTACGTGCCATATAACTGAAGTTAACATTATTCTGCGTCAGACCTGCTTCAAATTCAGACTGTTTACTCGTAACATAGAGGCCTTTGGACATAAGGTTCACCAGTTTTGTGTTGAGCCTGTCGTTGATTATCTGGTTCTCAAAGAAGAGCCAGTATTTCTTTGTTGCTTCATCTGTCTCTGTAGCTTTGAGGAAGTTAACCAGGAATGATTCATTGAATGCGCCGGTCTTGGGGTCGGTGAACAGCTGCTTCACTATGGGATGAGGGTTATCACCGAAAACGAGCATTTCGACTTCATCCGGACACACGCTGATTCCAGTCTTCCGGAAGGTCTTGTCCATCAGCTTTTCAGAGATCATCTGCTGCCATACCTGTTCCCTGAGATTTTGT
The DNA here is from genome assembly GCA_017882245.1 of Bacteroidales bacterium. Classification (GTDB taxonomy): domain Bacteria; phylum Bacteroidota; class Bacteroidia; order Bacteroidales; family VadinHA17; genus SR-FBR-E99. The sequence goes on from JADGPV010000091.1 coordinate 1,562, forward strand.
GACATCTCCTCTGTCAATTCATTTGATCCTGACATCTTATAAATTTCGGTCAGGTCCTGAACCCTGGTTTCAAAATCCTGGTATGATATTGACTGCCCGTCTATAACAGCAATCTCATAGTATGTTTTTTGCTTCCGCCGGCTTGTATTATTGTTGCCAAAGAAATCACTGATTACAAAAATAAACAACGATAACCCAATAGCACCTGCCACAAAGACACCGGCCTTCTCTCTCAAAGTTTGAAGTATTGCCATCTAAATACTGTTTATATAATTGAATATACCCTTAAAAATACAGGCGACAAATATAACAAAATTCAGTAAAACAAATGGAGGTCAGTTTTGGTAAAACAGACAGTGTATTGTCAAAGTTTAAAAGAAACAAAAAACAGAAAAATATAATAATTGATAAACTACCCCCTAAAAAATAGGGTATTTGTCTTAAAATAATGAATATTTATCAAAATAGTGTAATAAATAATGGGGTGATATCCGGGAAACTATATATTTGCAAGAAAAACACATTATGGCAGAATTACGTTTCAGTGCACTAAAGGAAGTTTTCTCAAGGGAACCTGTTGAGCTCAATCTTCCGAAAGCGACAGTCTCTTCATATTTCGCAGACAATGTTTTTGACAAGCTTAAGATGGAGCGGTATCTGTCCCGCGAAGCCTACAGGGCAGTCATTACAGCAATAGATGAGGGAACACCCATCACGCGGCCGATAGCCGACCAGGTCGCTACAGGAATGCAGGCATGGGCTATGGAACGTGGTGTCACACATTTTACCCACTGGTTTCATCCTCTCACGGACGCCACTGCCGAGAAGCATGACTCATTTGTCGGCAGGGGTGAAAGGGGAACTATCATTGAGATCTTTTCCGGCGCCGTACTGGTCCAGCAGGAGCCTGATGCTTCAAGCTTCCCCAGCGGAGGCATACGCAATACTTTTGAGGCGCGCGGCTACACTGCCTGGGATGTCTCGTCACCGGCATTCATAGTGGATAGTACCCTTTGTATTCCCACCGTCTTTATTTCATATACTGGAGAGGCACTTGATTATAAGACACCTTTGCTCCGCTCTCTCGCTGCTCTTGACCGCGCCGCTGTTGAAGTTTGTCATTTCTTTGACAAGGATATTAAGAAGGTCATGGCCACGCTTGGCTGGGAGCAGGAGTATTTCCTTATTGATGAGGCCCTGTACTATGCCCGCCCTGACCTGGTTCTTGCCGACCGTACACTGATGGGCCATCAGTCTGCCAAAGACCAGCAGCTCTCCGACCATTATTTTGGTTCCATCCCTGAAAGGGTTAAAGCATTTATGAGAGATTTCGAATTTGAAGCCTATAAGCTTGGGATACCTGTAAAGACTCGTCATAACGAAGTGGCTCCCAACCAGTTTGAATGTGCTCCCGTATACGAGGAAGCAAACCTTGCCGTTGACCATAACCAGCTTATCATGGATGTCATGCGCCGGGTCGCCAGAAAGCACAAGTTCAGGGTACTGTTCCATGAAAAGCCTTTTGCCGAGATCAATGGCTCAGGAAAACACAATAACTGGTCAATGGCAACCGACACCGGAGTTAACCTGCTGTCGCCCGGTAAGAATCCGAAGAGCAACATGCAGTTTCTAACATTCCTTGTAAATGTTGTCAAGGCTGTTAATGACAATCAGGAGCTGCTGCGTGCCAGTGTCACCAATGAGAATAACTCATGGAGACTGGGCGGACACGAAGCCCCTCCGTCAATCATCTCGGTATTCCTCGGAACATATATTTCAGATATTCTCGAAGATATTGCCAGCAAGGTGAAAGACAAAAAAATGACTCCCCAGGAGAAAACGGAGATCAAACTTGGCCTGGGGAAAATACCGTGTATCTTTCTTGACAACACCGACCGTAACCGGACATCGCCTTTCGCCTTTACAGGTAACAGGTTTGAATTCAGGGCTGTCGGATCATCCGCAAACTGCAGCTCAGCCATGATAGTACTTAACGCTGCCGTTGCACGTCAGCTGAAGAACTTTGCCCGGGAGGTAAACGCCCTTATCGGCAAAGGAAGGAAGAAGGATGAGGCAATATTCCAGGTCCTGAAAAAATCCATAATTGATTCTGAGCGCATCAGGTTTGAAGGTGACGGATACAGTGAGGAATGGCACCGTGAAGCATTACGCCGGGGACTGTCGGCTGATTCGAGTGTCCCCCGGACCCTTAAAGCCTATATGTCTGACTCTGCACGCGAAACGCTGGTCGGTACCGGAACATTGACAGACCGTGAAATTGAGAGCAGGGTTGAAGTAGAACTTGAAAAGTTCACAAAGAAGGTGCAGATTGAAGGGCGCGTCCTGGGAGACCTGGCTATCAATCATATTGTACCCACTGCAGTTTGTTATATGACAACGCTGATTGATAATGTAAAAGGACTGCGTGATATCTTTGATGAAAATGAGTATATGAGACTGGCAGGGGCACGGAAGGATCTTATTGTCACTATCTCTGATCATATCTCGTTGATCAAGAAACTGTGCAGTGAGATGATCAGTGAGAGGAGAAAAGCAAACACTATCGAAGACCCCTATAAAAAAGCTCTCACTTATGAAAGCAAGGTGAAGCCATTTCTCGAGGAGATCAGGAGCCATATTGACAAGCTTGAGCTGGTAGTCGACAATGAGATGTGGCCATTGCCCAAATACCGCGAACTTCTTTTTACAAGGTAGCATACACAAACATCGGTTTCATTCGTTATTTTTGCAGTATAACGAATAGAGCCTGTATGAAGAAAAGTTTTTTCCTGCTTGCGATTTTATTACTGCTGCTTCCGGCTGCCCTTGACGCGCAGAAACAGAAATCGGAACGCGCCTATGCGGCCTATGAATCAGGTAATTACTTTGATGCAATCGACCTGTTCAAGGGCGTTTATTCAAAGACACGTGAGAAGCAGCTCAAGGCTGACATGGTCTTTATGGTGGCAGAATGTTATCGGCTTATCGACGATCCGAAGAATGCCGAGGTCTGGTATAAAAAAGCTGTAAAATCACCTTTCCCGAAGCCTGAAGCACAGTACTGGCTTGCCGAGAGCACCAAAAAGCTGGGACGCTATCCGCAGGCGATTGAAGAATTCAAAAAATACCGTCAGCTTGTTCCGGGTGATCCTCGTACAGAACAGGAGATACGCTCCTGTGAGCTGGCCATGCAATGGCTCGCTTCCCCTGAAGCATATGTAGTCGAAGAACTCAAAGATGTCAATTCAAAAGATAACGACTTCAGTCCTGCCTTCGGGCGTGACGATTATGGCCTTGTCTGGTTCACTTCATCGCGTGATGACGCCCGGGGCAATAAGGAACACGGTGCAACCGGACAGAACTTCACAGATATCTTCGAAACCAGGCTGGACAAGAAGAACAAATGGAGTACACCGGTCCCCGTTGACTTTCTCAACAGTGAATTTGAGGACGGGACTCCATCTTTCTCAGCAGATTATACTGAGGTTTACTTTACACGTTGTGAGGCAGGAAAACGTGAGCAGAAGGGCTGCTCGATAATGTATTCAAAACGTGAAGGCACACAATGGTCAGAGCCCGAGAACCTGAAGATACTGCCTGATTCGCTCGTTGCTGCTCATCCTTCTATTTCAGCTGATGGTACAACACTTTATTTTGTGTCTGACATTCCCGGAGGTATGGGTGGAAAGGATATATATCGTACAACACGCACTGCATCGGGCCAGAGCTGGTCGCGGCCGGAGAACCTGGGAACGGATATCAATACCAGGGGTGATGAATTGTTCCCATATATCCGTGATAACGGTACACTCTATTTTGCTTCCGATGGACAAATCGGAATGGGTGGACTTGACATTTTCAAAGCTGTCCCACAGGCCGGTGGCAGGTGGCTCGTGGATAACATGAAGCCCCCCATTAACAGCTGTGCGGATGATTTCGGTATCGTCTTCGAAAAAGATGCTGAAAAAGGCATCTTCAGCTCTTCACGCAAGGGCAAAGGCGATGATGACCTCTACTTCTTTGAGATGCCTCCGCTGATCTTCAGCATTACGGGACTTGTCAAGGACGAAAAGACAGGCCAGCCTGTCCAGGCTGCCGTCGTGCAGCTCATCGCCAGCGACGGTGCCAATATGCAGGCTGAGACAGGCAGCGGCGGCGACTTCAAGTTCACCCTCAGACCGGAGGTTGATTATATCTTCCTCGCATCGAAGAAAGGCTACCTCAACGGCAAGGAGAAGGAGACGACAAGAGGGCAGGATAAGAGCCGCGACTTCATGGCCACAATAATGATTACACCGATTGACAGACCTATTGAGCTCCCGA
>JADGPV010000092.1 GCA_017882245.1 Bacteroidales bacterium
GCGGTAATTGCCGGAGGCGAAGCCATGGCATCTTTTAATTATTATTCGGGGAGCCCCTTTTCCGAAAAGCAACAGGACTACCTGTGGCGTCATGTAAACAATGACCGCACATTCCTCAGGCAGATCATGGCCGGAAAGATAGCCACCCAGGCGACAGCATCCATTTACAGTCCGGTAATAGGCATTCAGCTCACCAGTGCGCCTACTACATTCAGGCGCTCTTTCGGAAGTTACACACTTACGGATAAAACCGAGCCCAATTGGATCGTAGAGCTTTATGTAAACAATGTTCTTGTTGACTACGTTAAAGCCGATGCCTCAGGATTTTTCACCTTCGAAGTGCCTATCGTATATGGCAACACACAAGTCAAGCTCAGATTTTATGGCCCATGGGGGGAGGAGCGGACGCGGGAACAGAACATAAGTATCCCTTATAATTTCCTGCCTCATAAGGAATTTGAATATACTGTAAGTGCCGGTGTAGTCGAGGACAGACAGTGGAGCCGATTTTCGAGGGCAAGCGTAAGCTACGGGGCAACCCGGTTTCTCACTGTTGGAGGAGGTGCCGAATATCTTTCCTCAGTAACTTCCGGTCCGCTTATGCCTTTTTTGGATGCTTCACTAAGGATTACCAATAATCTCATTCTGTCAGGAGAGTACACATACGGAGTGAGGGCAAAGGGGACCCTGACGTACCGCCTTCCTTCAAATATTCAGTTGGATCTCGATTATACATATTTTGACAGAAATCAAACAGCCATATCATATAATTACCTTGAGCAACGAAAGGCAGCTCTTTCTCTTCCTATAAGGATAAAGAAATTTTCAGCCTATTCAAGGCTTTCATATAATCAGATCATTTTCCCGGGATCCAAATACTCTACTGCAGAGTGGTTACTTACAGGATCGGTGCTTGGAGTAAACGCCAATCTGACTACATTTGGCATTTTCACAGAACATTTCAGCCCGAACGTGTACAGCAACCTGTCGCTGGGGGTGCGACTGCCGGCGGGATTTGTGCTTTTGCCTCAGGTCCAGTACACCTATACAGGGCATGAGTTTCTTTCCGGCAAGGTCAGTCTCGAGAAGCGCATTTTTGAAAAAGGGTACATGAATGTATCTTATGAGCAGTACTTCGATAGCAAACTCAGGTTAGGCGAGGTGGGACTACGTTATGATTTCTCGTTCGCTCAGACCGGAGCTTCGGTAAGGCAAAGCAATAAACAGACAACATTTGTTCAGTATGCCAGGGGCAGTCTCATCAATGACGGGAAAACAGATTATCATAAGGCTGATAACCGAACCAATGTTGGCAGAGGCGGCATATCAATTGTGGCATTCCTCGACCTTAACGCCAACGGCATTCGCGATGCCGGAGAGCCTAAAGCAAACGGATTGAACGTTCGTGCTAACGGCGGAAGGATTGAGAGAAGCGAAAAAGACACCATCATACATATCCTCGGTTTAGAGCCTTACGTGAAATACTTCCTCGAACTTGACGAGGGCAGTTTTGACAATATCTCGTGGAGGATTGACAAAAAAACCATTGCAGTTATAACTGATGCAAACATGCTGAAGCTTATAGAGATACCGGTGCAGATCAAGGGAGAGGCAGCCGGTACGGTGAACCTTGAAGATAACGGGGTGAAGTCAGGCCTCAGCCGCATTATCGTGAATTTCTATAACAGCGCCAATGCTCTTGCCGGCAGGGCGCTGACTGAAGAGAACGGCTATTTCAGTTACTTCGGACTGGCTCCTGGTGCCTATCATGTACGTATAGACACTGTACAGTTGAGAAAACTTAAAATGACCCCCTCGCCCGACTCTCTGGTTTTCAATATAATGGCCAATATTGAAGGAGACTACGTTGAGGGCTTGGACTTCACGGTCAGAAAGACCGCCGTTCATCATGACAGTATCGCAGAACCTGTCGCGGCCGTTCCTGCAGTCAAAAAAGACACGTCATACCTTGTTGTTCATGAGGTGACCCGGGAGCTTGTAACGATCACTGAAGATTATTTCGCCGTTCAGTTCGGGGCCTTTAAAAACAAACTGTATGCTGAAATCATGAAGAAAAAGGTTGAGGCAGTCCTGGATAAGAATGTTGAGCTATTTGAAGAGGATGGTTTCTGGAAGGTTCGTATCACAGGCTTTGTTGACCGCGAAGAACTTAATAGATATATTCCGGTTATAAATGGACAGGGCATTACAGAGATCTGGGTTATCACCAACAAGGCCGTCAGGAGTGACTGGATCACAAAGGCACGGGAGGATTCCCTGGCGCTGGTGAAAGAGACCATTGAGGCAAAGAAAATCCCCGTCATCATCTCGGGTACAACCGTTCAGCTGGGGGCATTTAACAGCGAAGAGGAGACAACATCAATGACGGACAGGCTATTGGCTGCCTCAGAGAAACTGGTTACCATAAGGCAGGAGGAAGGTGTCTATAAAGTACAGATCACCGGCTTCGCTGACACGAATGAGGTAAGGGATTTCATTCCGTTACTAAAGAAGCATGGGTTTACAGACATCCTGGTGATACACGAGACAGAGACAGGGCTGGTGCCGGTTACAAAGAACATACAGGTTCAGCCTGAACAACCGGTACAGGTTGAAGTGCCTGAACTTCCTGAAGAGAAGCAGGAGATCGTACCTGAGCAGCCCGCAGAACCTGAGGTAAAAATCGAAGAAATACCGCCACCGGAGCCGATATTCATTTTGCAAGCAGGAAGTTTTTACAAGCTGTCGCAGGCAGAAAAGGCGAAGCGAAAGATTGAGAGTAAACTGAAACGTCCGGTTGAAATCGTACAGGAATGGGGAAGCTACAAGGTTATTATCCCGGGGTTCTATACCCGCGAGGAGACATATCCTTATTATCCTGAGCTTGCAGGACTGGGTTTCACTGATATCTTTGTCTATGAAAAACCACTGATTGACAGAAAGTAAAACCTGTGTTGAATGAAATATGTTGGAGCACATATAAGCGCCTCGGGCGGAGTTGAAAATTCTCCTTTGAATGCACATGAAATAGGGGCAAAGGCCTTTGCCTTTTTCACAAAGAACCAGCGTCAATGGGTCGCTCCGCCGCTGTCAAAAAAAAGCATAGAGGCCTTCCGGGTTAACTGCGAAAAACTGGGATATAAACCTTTACAGATCCTCCCGCATGACAGTTATCTGATTAACCTGGGTAATCCTGACCCGGAGGGGCTTGGCAGGTCCAGATATTCATTCATTGACGAGATGAAACGATGCGAGCTGCTCGGGCTTGACAGGTTTAATTTTCATCCCGGCAGCCACCTCGGGAAAATTACTGAAGAACAGAGTCTTGATCTTATAGCCGAATCTGTCAACATCGCTCTTTCAAAGACAGCAGGGGTCACTGCGGTGATTGAAAACACAGCAGGACAGGGTACTAATCTTGGTTACAGGTTCGAACATCTTAAATATATTATTGACAAAGTAAATGACACGAGTAGGGTAGGAGTCTGCATTGATACCTGCCATGCTTTCACATCGGGCTATGACCTGTCAACCGCAGAAGGATTTAAGAAAGTCTTTTCCGAGTTTGAGAGAGTAGTTGGATTTAAGTACCTGAAAGGTATGCATCTCAATGGATCCAAAAAAGCCCTTGGCACAAGGGTTGACCGTCATGACAACCTTCACAGGGGTGAGCTCAAAGATGAGGTTTTCAGCCTTATAATGAACGACGCCCGCTTTGATGATATGCCGCTGATCCTTGAGACGCCGGAAGAAGCACTTTGGCCGGAAGAGATAAAATACCTGTATTCACTTCAGAAATAAAACAAGTCAGTCCCACACAAACCGCCACGATCCGTCAGGCTGCCGCTTCCAAACTGTGTGAAAAACGCCGTGAGATTCGGTCATGTTTCCGGTGCTGTCAGGAACAGAGTGTGTGTATTTACCCCAGGTATAGCCAAGATCACCAGATACATCAACAAAATCAGGGGCCCATTGAAGTTTAGTGCCCGGCGTAAGGTTTTTTTCATAATAATCCCTGATAGCTTCACGGCCTTTGATGATCTTTCCTCCGCGTCCGATCACGGCGCTGTCTGATGCATACTTATAGAATGCGGCAGCAACGCCGGCTTCATCAGCCATCTTCGCAAATTCGAGCTCTGTCTGGATGATGCGGGCCTTCTGTTTTTCCGTATCCTTTACCGACGGAGAAGAGCACGCGGTTGCCATAATCACAGTAAATATTACCAGGTGTTTCATAGCTAATATGTTTTATTTCAATTATATGAGTTGTGGTACGGTTGCCAGATTCCGGGCGCTTATTTTGCCCATACACGGGCAATCTCAGCGATGTACATTTTGTGAAAGCCCCCCTTGGTGCTGTAGTGGATTCTGACAGGGTCACCGTCAATGAAATCATTCCTGCTGAGGGTATAAGCATAGAGTTTATGGCACTCAAGTACCAGCCTGGCCTCTCTGAATGACGGCAAGCCAAGCTCCGTGAAATGCGGCGTTAATCCTGCCTCAGCAACCTTATCACAATCCCTCCCGCTCTTTGATCCGCATAAATTAAGTGCGTCCCGGCAGGTTTCGTCGAAAAAGGAAAGAGTAAATCCGTCGGAGCTTTCCATAAATTGATATGTATACCTTTCCGGACGGACAAAAACAAATACAACCGGCTTGTTCCACAGGTAACCCATGCCGCCCCAGTTGGCTGTCATGGTATTGAATTTCTGCTTATCCCCTGCGGTAACAAGCATCCAGTCAGAAGCTATTTTTTTTATCAGGTTGCCTTCAATGGAAGCGGGTTCTATCTGTCTGTATTTTAAACTTTTCATGGTTTAATACGATTTTGTATTTACCTTTATTCTGAGGCAAAGGGTTCAGAAATGAAATCCGACACCAAATTATTCCTTTTTATTTAAAAGTTGTTATCTGGATTGGGCTATAGAATATTGTTATTTTTGAAATCTGCTATGAAGGTAATCAAGGCAAAGGACTTTGAGGTTCTCTCTCCTCTGTTCAGAGGAGAAAGAGGACATCGCCGTGCTGATTTTATCATGCATTTACTGGCAATTGACAGAGTAAACCAGGTATATGATAATTCAGGTGCCTGCACCGGAACTGAATTCACGTCAAGACTGTTGAATGACCTGGGCGTAAAATATGTTGTTGGCAATGCGGAACGATTAAAACTGTTGCCTGAAGGACCATTTATCACTGTATCAAATCATCCTTATGGCGGACTTGACGGAATTATATCAATAGATCTGATAGCCTCAATACGAGCCGATTACAAGTTCATGGTCAATAAAATGATATCTCTGGTAAAAACACTGGAGGATAATTTGATTTCTGTCACGCCGGCGGGCAATAAAAAAGACGGCTTGACCGGTACGAGCATCAGGGGTATACGTGAAATACTGGAACATTTACATAATGGCCATCCGGCAGGATTTTTCCCTTCCGGTGCCGTTTCGGATTTCAGCCTGAGAGGCCTATGCATAAGAGACCGCCAATGGCAGCAAGGCATTCTTCATTTGATTCGTTCAGTAAAAGTCCCGATCCTGCCAATGCGCTTTTTTGACAGAAACTCCTCGTTCTTTTACTTTCTGGGTCTTATTAACTGGAGAATCCGGGCGCTAAGACTGCCGTACGAAGTGTTTAATAAAAGAGACCGGGAGCTTCGTATGGGGATCGGTAACATCATCTCTGTTGAGGAGCAGAAACAATTTACTGACATTGCTGCCCTGGGGTCTTTTTTGCGGAAATCAGTCTATGAAATGCCAGTGCCCGACTCATATATACCAAGAAAAATGCTTAATCTTGGAATGAATAAGTCTTGATGAAATTATGAAGAATAAGATTCATGAAAAAACAATAAGGGCACTGAGAAAAAAAGAGGTAATAAAATCTGTTTTCAAGGACAGAGCAAGGACAAACCTGCTGAGAAAATATGAACAGGAGGCTATAGCTTATCTGGTTCAGCACATGCCCCGGTTTATTACGTCAAATATCCTGACGGGTATCGGCTTTTTCGGGAATATTATAGTTGCTGCAAGCTTCATCCTGGCAGCTTATTTTAGCAAAACGTATCTTTTACTTGGCCTCCTCGGCTTTATTATAAGCTGGTTTGGCGATTCCCTGGATGGCAGACTTGCCTATTTCCGGAATAAACCCAGGAAGAATTATGGCTTTGCGCTTGATATTACAATTGACTGGATAAGCATAATCATTATAGGTTATGGCTATATTATTTATGCCGAAGGAATCTGGGAGCTTTTCGGTTTTGGTTTCGTTGTCATGTACGGATGGGAAATGATTATTGCCCTGATGAGATACAGGATCACGGGAATGTATTCAATCGATTCTGGTATATTCGGTCCCACAGAAGTAAGGATTGGTATAGGGGCAAGTATGGTGGCTGAAGTTCTTCTGCCCGGCTCTCTTAAGTATTCTGCAAGCGTTGTTGTTATAATTCTGTTTTTTGTCAATATTGGAGATACAAGAAACTTGTTGCGTGTCGCTGATGAGATTGATAAAAAAGAGATTAAAGACAAATCATAGGTTATCTTTGTCACCTGCCAAAATGCGCAATATGGGAGAAATAGTCATCAAAGAAGTCCTTTCCCGCAATGACCTCCGGGATTTTATCTATCTGCCTGAAAAAGTCCACAGGAACGAGCCGGAGTGGCTTCCGCCCATATATATGGACGAACGGGTTTTATACAATAAAAAGAAGAACAAATCATTCAAATACGCTGACGCCCTGATTCTGGTGGCTTATAAAAACAATAAGCCGGTTGGCAGAATCATGGGACTTATCAACAGAAGATATAACACCATTCACAATGAGCAGCATGGCAGATTCTGTTTCATGGAGTGTTATAACGATCAGGAGGTGTTTCATGCTCTCATTAGCAGAGTTGAAGAATGGGTCAGACAGAACGGAATGGTCAAAATAGTGGGTCCGCTTGGATTCTCAGATAAGGATCCGCAGGGATTCCAGACAGAGGGATTTGAATATCCTCAGTTCATGACCAGTGCCAACAATTCTCCGTATATGGTCAACCTGATTGAAAATGAGGGATATGCAAAAAAGGTTGATCTGGTGGATTACCTGGGTGATATGCCGAAGGAATTTCCGGTTGTATATGAAAGAGTGCTTAATAAAATTAAAAGGTCAGAAGAATATAAAATTACCGAGTTTGTCAACAAAAGGGAACTCAGGTCATATATCCTGCGAATTCTTGAACTGATGAATGAAACATTCGCCGAGATATATGGATTTGTGCCGCTTAATGACAAGGAAAAGAAGGAATTTGCTGCACGGTACCTTCTCATCATTGATCCGGTTTTTGTAAAAGTGGCTGAAAAAGACGGACAGGTTATCGGGTTTGTTATCGCCATGCCTGATTTGAGTGCAGGAATAAAAGCCTGCAGGGGAAGGTTGCTCCCGTTTGGCATAATCAGGGTTCTTCGTGAATTAAAAAGATCAAAGAAACTGCTTATGGTGCTTGGCGGAGCGAAAAAAGAATTTCGCGGCAAGGGTATAGAAGTCCTGATGGGAGCCAAGATTCTCCAGGAGGGCATCGGACAAAAGCTGGTAAGTATCAACAGTCATCTGGTCCTTGAAGACAACCTCAAAATGAGAGGTGAATATGAAAGGATAGGATGCCTGGTAGTCAAAAAGTTCAGGATCTACCAGAAAGATTTGTAAGGATTTTATCCATCCATCCGAGTACCTTTTCCTGATCTTCTTTTCTGCACATTTCCAGGCTCTGAACGCACATGAATTTAATGCAGGGATTGCTTTCGCATAGTTTGATTTTCCTGTCTATATAATCATCCGGACGGTTATAGGGCTTCAGATATACTAAATCTGGAGTAGCGATCTGCCTGTTGCCATTCCGGATCTGCAGATGATTTGAAAGC
>JADGPV010000093.1 GCA_017882245.1 Bacteroidales bacterium
GCAGATCTGCCTGCAGGCAAACACTGCGTATATATTCTGTGCTGTGGAAGAAGAGGTCAGGCGATGCATTCTCGAAGTATTTTGTGAAGACATGTTCTTCCACATCTAGTATACGTATCATCTCAATCTTGGTCAGAAACTTCCTGTTTGGCGAACCATCAGGCTCACTCAGTTCAGGTCTTATACCGGTAACAAAATACATATCCAGGTCGCCCTTATACTTTACCGGCATTCTTCCGCGGTAGTCGCATGTAAAATAATCCTTTACAAATTCATGTGTCGTTCCTGAGATATTTATCCTGCCTGCCTCACCTGAAGATTCCATACGGCTTGCAGTGTTGACCGTATCACCCCAGATATCAAACGTGATCTTTTTGTGACCTACCACTCCTGCAATGACCGTTCCTGTATGAATTCCTATCCTTATATCCCAGAAGCGTGCGGCCGTGTTTGCCGGGTCGTCCCTCATCGAGCGCATAAATTTCTGCATCTCAAGTGCAGCAAGGACCACCTCAACCGGATTGGTTCTGTTCCTTTCCGGAATACCTCCTGCACACATATAAGCATCCCCTATCGTCTTGATTTTTTCAATGCGGAATTTCTCAGCAACAGAATCAAAGTGAAAGAAGAACCGGTCAAGTTCATCAATAAGGACTTCAGGATTCATTTCCTCTGCTATTCTTGTAAAGCCCTGAATATCAGAAAATAGTACTGTAACAAAATTGTATTTTGTCTTCGCGGCTTTTCCTTTTGACATTATCTCCTCCGCAGTCCCTTTCGGAAGCATGTTTGCGAGAAGATTGTCTGATTTCTCCTTATCATGCTGCAACTCTTCAGTGCGCTCAGCGATGAGTTCCTCAAGCCTGTTCTGCCTCTCCCTGAACAATCGGTGAGTCCGAAGCCTCAGCATCATAATCATTAATAGCAAAAGCAGCGGATAGATCACCCATGCTATAGGGGAAAAATACCATGGTGCCCTGACCCTGAAAGGGAAAGAACCTTCTCCTGACCTCCCTCCGCCGTTGATACGGTAGCGGTACATGAAATTGTAGCGCCCTCTGCCTAGATTTGTGTATTCCTTGTAACTTCTCCGGGTCAAGTCTGACCACTTGTCATCAGGCCCATCCAGATAGTAAGCGTATTCTATCCAATCGCTCCTTAGCATTTCGAAAACAATCCCGTCATGATATCTGATAACAGGTATACCATTAAGAGTATCAATTTTTTCGTCTGACTTATAAAGATAAACTCCCGAGATACCGCCTTTTACTACAGTTGAACCATCCTGGTCAGTACCCGTACTCGCCGGAAATGCTCCGCCAGCTAACACAAGGCTTATGTTCAAAACAAGAAAACCATGGAAAAACCTGATTGCCATAAGGGAATGAGATACGGTGATATATACAAAAATAATCTTTTATTTCACTGTTTTATCAGACTTATGCAGCGCGTTGAAAATCCAATGACTAATTTTGTCCATGATCTTAAGGCGGTATGGAACTCATCTTTGCCACAAACAACAAACATAAAATCAGAGAGATAAGTGATCTGCTTGATAACAGATTCAATATCCTTGGCCTGGCAGATGTCAGCATTACGGACGATATACCTGAAGATGCTGATAATCTTGCTGACAATGCTGTGTATAAAGCCAGGTATGTGCATGAAAGAACCAGCATGAACGTATTTGCGGATGATACCGGATTGGAGGTCAATGCATTGAACGGAGCTCCGGGAGTTCATTCGGCAAGATATGCCGGGGCTGGCAGGAACCCTGATGACAACATTATTAAACTACTCAAGCAGCTTGAAGGCATAACAAACCGCAAAGCGAGGTTCAGAACAGTGATTGCTCTGATATTTAACAACAGGGAATACCTGTTCGAAGGCAAGGTTGAAGGTAAAATTATCCAGAAGAGGAAAGGCACAGGAGGTTTTGGATATGATCCGGTTTTCATTGCGAAAGGATATGATAAAACCTTTGCTGAGATACCATTGTCAGAAAAAAACAAGATCTCTCATCGGGCACAGGCCATGAAAAAACTGCTTGAATTCCTCGCGCAACAGCCTGTCTCACAATAAACCAGGCACTGACAGGGTTTAATAATTATGAAGCGAATATTATACGGATTGCTGCTTTTACATATGAACTTCCTGTTATGCGGACAGGGAACGGTAGGATCGTGGCAGGACCATCTCTCATACAGCACTTCATATTATCTGGCTGGCGGAGCAGGTAAGATATATTCTTCAGCCGGCGCTTCAATCCTGATGTTAGATTTCCCGACAAAAGAAGTTTCATCACTTTCAAAAATAAATGGTCTGAATGAGACACTCATAGGTGAAATCGGCTGGTGCGAAGAGGAACAGACACTGATAATCGTCTACAGGAATGCGGGTGTCGATCTTATTAAAAAAGGAGTAATTACAAATATCCCGGACATAAAGAATAAATATATCCCTGGACTTAAGGAGATCTATGGCATTACTGTCTCCGGAGACCGGGCCTTTCTCTCAGGAAGTTTCGGAGTAGTGGTCCTCAACGTCGGAGGCCGTTATGTGGCCGACACATGGAGACCGGGCCCGGATGGTGATAACAACGAAGTCTATGAATCGGCTATCATTGACGACCGGATATATGCAGCCACTGCAAGAGGTGTCTATTATGCACCTCTGAACCGGACAGGACTCTCATATTTCGGTAACTGGGATAAGCTTGAAGAGCTTCCGTCACCTGACTCTAAGTATAACAGAATTACTGCTGCAGGTTCTGTCATGTTTATCAGCAAACCCGGCGTCTTACCGGCACCCGATTCGCTGTTTCTGGTTAATGCCGGGCATGCCGCCATACTGATATATACATCTCCCGGCGGGACCATCAGGTCACTTGATGCTTCCGGCAACAGTGTCTTTGCGGCTATGCCTTCTTCAATCCTTATGTTCTCCGTTGAAGGTGCAGTTACTCGGGAGATAACAGGTTATGGCTGGACTTCTGCAAATCCTGCAAAAACCCTTTTTTATCAAGACAATCTTTGGATTGCTGATGCTTCCGCAGGATTAGTTTCCACCAGCGACTACAGCAAATTCAACAGTTACACTATTCCGGGACCATATACGAATAACGTGGCAGACATAAATTTTGCAGGTACCGGTTGTTATGTCACGGGCGGTACCGTTGACAACGCCTGGGGCAACGTTTACCGTCCATTTCAGGTTTTTACAAACACTGGCAATTCCTGGAAAAGTAAGATCCTTTACGGGTCATCAGACAGAGATGCAATGAGAGTAGTAGCAGATCCTGCTGAAAGTGACCATTACTTTGTTTCATCCTGGGGAAACGGAATTTATGAATTTAAGGCAGGGGATATCCTGAACAACTTTAACCAGTACAACTCACCTCTGGCAAGCATAAATCCGGGCGAAAATTATACCCGCATCTGCGGCCTTGCATATGATAGGTCCGGTAACCTGTGGATGACACAGTCAGGTGTACCCGGTAATCTCAAGGCGCTGAAAAAAGACGGCACCTGGATTTCTGCAACAATCAACCTGAATGTGCCAGTTATTGGCGATATGCTCATTGACAGCAATGGCTATATCTGGGCACTCCTGCCACGCGGTTACGGTCTGGTAGTATATGATCCTGCCGGCACTCCGGAAAATGTCTCAGATGACAGGTACGTCAGACTGCAGGTTGAAGATTCCGAAGGTCATGTTATGAACAACGTTTTCTCCATTACTGAAGACCTGGACGGAAATATCTGGGTAGGAACAGACATGGGACCGGCGGTTTATTATAATCCCGGCAAGGTTTTTTCATCTGACCTGAAAGCCTCCAGGATAAAGATCCCGAGAAACGACGGGACAGGACTTGCTGATTACCTCCTTGGAACAGAGACAGTAACCACTATCGCTGTCGACGGGGCAAACCGGAAATGGTTCGGCACAATGAGTTCAGGCGCATATCTTATGTCAGAAGACAGTAAGAAGGAACTGCTTCATTTCAACAGTACAAACAGTCCGTTGCTGTCTGACGAAATGGTGAAGATAAGTGTAAACGGACTTACAGGTGACGTTTGGTTCGGCACCTCTGAAGGCATCGTTTCTTTTCGTGGTGATGCCACGACAGGCAAAGATGATTACTCCGGAATGTATGTATTTCCCAATCCTGTGAGAGAAGACTATGAAGGTCTTGTGACCGTGACCGGCCTGGTAGAAGGCTCAACGGTTAAAATCACTGATATCAGCGGCAACCTTGTTTATGAGACCTCATCGCTGGGAGGTCAGGTTACATGGGACCTCCGCAATTACCGTGCGGCAAGAGTGGCCACAGGTGTTTATCTGGTTTTTTGCAGTAATGAGGATGGCAGCCTGGCAGAAGTCACCAAGCTGCTTGTGATAAGGTGATCACTCATCAGTAATGAGGCTCTGAATACGTTCAATCTGAAGTTGCTTGTTAACTTCCCTGAGACTGCGGGCGGTGGGTGTGAAATACTGATGCCCTGATATGAACCTGACCTGAAGCTTATTCCAGTCGTTCAGCTTCGCGATCTTGTTCTGGGCTTTCATCTCCTCAAAAAGCGTATTCGATACAGGAATAAAATCGCTCCTTCCAAGATAGTCCAGATCAGAGTCACAGATTATCTCTTCCAGCAGGTTCGTCGGCCTTGGAGGCAGCTTTGTTGACAAAATGATCTGGCATATCCGGTCAATCTGTTCAGGAGTATATCCGTATGCAGGAAGCATCTCACGTGCCAGAAGCGCACCCTGATGTTCATGATCGTCATAAGATATCGTGTGGCCCACATCATGGAATAGACCTGCAGTCTTCAGTATCAGTATCTCCTCATCAGAACACCCTTCGGCCCATCCTATCAGCTCAACCTCAGTTACTACATCAACGGTGTGTTTTATGTTGTGATAATAAAGATGTTCAGGGAGCTCCCTTTCCAGCTTATCAAGGATGACCTCCTGTATGTCAGTGAACTGTATCAGCCCGAATTTTATTTTAAATGCCGCATTGGGCACTTTTCCGAGGCCGTCAAGAGATAATTCCGGTAACAGACCTTTTACCTGGAACATCTGGATATTCCCGGTATATTTCACCGGCAACTTGCCAAAATACTCGCATATGAAGAATTCTTTTACCAGCTCATAGGTCATAACTGAAATAAGGACTGAATTCTCTTCTGATTCGGCTTCTATTCTGCTTGCGGTATTGACTGCCCTTCCCTTGATATCGTATGAAATTTTATTCTTGCCCGATATTGTTGCAGAGACAGGTCCCGTATGGATGCCGATCTTAAGCTTCCAGATTCTTTCGCTGTCTCTCTTCTTTGTCTCATAATCCTCGAGAAAATTTCTCAGCTCAAGCGCCGCCATGACAACCTCAACAGGATTGGTGATATTTTTCGATGGTATTCCGCCGGCACACATGAGGGTGTCACCAATGGTCCTTATCTTCTCTACATGATATTTTTTTATTATTTCATCAAATTCATAAAAAATTTCATCAAGTTCATCCATCAGTTGAGCAGAGTCCGTCCTCTCAGCGAGATTTGAGAAACCCCGGATATCGGCAAAAAGGACAGTGACCATATTGAACCTGAGCGACCTTTCCTCCTCCTCCACTTTTGAGGTTTCCAGCTTATTTCTTTCCAGGAGGAGCTTGTACTTCTCGTTGGTATCAACAAGCCTATCCTTATCCCGCACAAGTTTCTTCATCTGCTCCTCAAGCTCTTTATTCTCACGGGTAATCCGTGCAATACGCTTGAGAAGCTGATCTTTAGATCTTGAATCCATTGCTGAAAGTTGAAAAGTAAATATACAATTTTTTAACTCAGTCAATGACCGGAAGGGCTCTCTGCAGAAACTTTAATACTTTTGGACCAACAGCCTTAAACAATGCTCGTAAAGACAGAAGCCATACTGCTGCATCATGTGCGTTATTCTGACAATTCATTGATAGCACATTTTTATACTCGCGAGTATGGAAGGTTGTCAGTGATGGTCAAAGGCATTTCTTCAAAAAAACGAAGTACTAAATTTTCTTACTTCCAGCCATTGAATATGTTCAGGCTTGAACTATACCATTATGAGAACAGGGAACTCAATAACCTTAAAGAACTGAGCCTGTCATTTATCCCGAAAAATATCCCGGGAGATATCTACCGCAGCACTATTACGCTGTTTATCAGTGAGTTACTTTATAGTGTAATTAAGGAAGAAGATGTTAACCGTATGTTGTATGGGTTCATTGAATCTTCAGTGATGTCTCTTGATGAGATGACAGAAGGCATTAGTAATTTTCATCTTTGGTTTCTTGTAGCATTCACAGACTATACCGGAATCGGTCCGTCACCTACCGCTCTTAAGGATTATTGTTTTGATATGATCAGCGGGCAGTTTATACAAAGCCCGCCATCACACCCTGATTATATTGAGCCCCGTACCTCAGCGATCCTCAACCGCCTCCTGCAGATGCCGGCAGACAAGCTGGGGGAACTGCGGATGTCGGGTGAAGAACGTTCGGAACTGCTTGACAAAATACTTAAATATTATAACCTTCATCTCCCTGGCATCAGGCAGATACGTTCACTTCAGGTCATGAAAGAGATCTTCAGGTAGACTTTAATGTCTCTTTAGCTATCTTTGGAACAAATAGTGATCAATGCCATTCATTCCTTCTGTAATAAAGTGGATAAACACGAGGAGAATTCACCAGATTGATCTTTTCAGGAAATATCCGGCTGAGATCCAGCAGGATGTTTTGACGCATCTCCTGACACAAAGCAAAGATACTGTATGGGGAAGGGAACACGGGTATTCATCAGCCTCAACCTATGAGCAATTCCGCAATGCCGTCCCACTGCAGAGCTATGAGGAATTCATTCCTTATGTCGAAAGGCTGAGGGCCGGAGAGAAAAACCTTCTCTGGCCGGGAGAGGTGAAGTGGTTCGCCAAATCGTCAGGCACTACAAGCGCAAAGAGTAAATTCATCCCCATAACCAGAGAATCTCTCGAAGGAACGCATTACCGGGGAGCCAAAGACTGCCTGGTATTATACACCTCTCTAAACCCTGCAACCAGAATATTTCTGGGCAAGGGACTCACTCTGGGAGGGAGTCATCAGATCAACAACTTCAGCAACAGCTCATTATATGGTGACCTCTCGGCTATCCTCATTGAGAATGCTCCGGTCTATGCTGACCTGATACGCACTCCTCCGGCAAAAATTGCCCTGATCGAGGATTTTGAGGAGAAGATGAAGATGATAACTGAGAAAACTGTTGCTCTTAATGTTACCAGCATTTCGGGAGTGCCATCATGGTATCTTGTACTTATAAGATACATCCTCAAAACTACCGGCAAGAATAACCTGCACGAGGTATGGCCTAACCTTGAGGTGTTCTTCCACGGAGGCGTAAGCTTTTTACCCTACAGGGAACAGTACCGGCAACTTCTTCCCAGCCCGAATATGCATTTCATGGAGACATATAATGCTTCGGAAGGATTTTTTGCCATCCAGGATGACCTGTCTGACAGCTCTATGCTCCTGATGCTTGACTATGGAGTGTTTTATGAGTTTATTCCTGTGGAAGAGATCAACTCTGACAATCCGCGGACACTGACAATAGGAGAAGTTGAAAAAGGTGTAAACTATGCTATTGTAATATCGACAGACGGGGGTTTGTGGAGATACACCATTGGTGACACTATAGAATTTACCGGCCTCTTCCCCCACAAGATAAAGATATCAGGACGGACAAAGCATTTTATAAATGCCTTCGGCGAAGAAGTCATAATCGACAATGCGGAAAGAGCGCTGGAGAATGCATGCATGCGTACGGGTGCCCATATAAGTGATTACACAGCCGGACCGGTGTATATGGGGAATGAAACAAGGGGAGCACATGAATGGGTAATAGAATTTGATAAAGACCCTGACAATCTTGATCACTTCATTAACGTACTTGATACTGCCCTTAAGTCAGTGAACTCTGATTATGAGGCCAAAAGATACAAGGATCTTACTCTCTCAAAACCGGTAATAAGAACAGTGCCGGCAGGCACTTTTTATAAATGGTTCAAGGAAAGAGATAAGCTTGGCGGCCAGAATAAAATGCCCCGACTTTCAAATAACCGGGAATATGTCGAGAGTGTTCTGAAAACTGCAGGTATGTAAAATCTTTTTATCAACATACAGTTCTTCTCCCTCCCTTTTTTCTATATTTAAACTCAGATTTAAAGCAGTTTTTTATGCACATAGCAATAGCAGGCAACATCGGATCAGGCAAGACAACATTGGCAGGCCTGCTCTCAAAACATTACGGCTGGCAGGCTCATTATGAGGATGTTGACGATAATCCATATCTGAATGATTTCTATGAGGATATGCAGAGATGGTCATTCAACCTCCAGATTTACTTCCTGAATTCACGGTTCAGCCAGGTGCTTGAAATTAAGAAGGCAAAGAACACCATTGTTCAGGACCGCACGATCTACGAAGATGCATATATTTTCGCTCCTAACCTTCATGCTATGGGGCTGATGTCGACCCGTGACTTTGAAAATTATTTCACCCTGTTCAAATTGATGAGTTCACTTGTTGAACCGCCTGATCTCCTACTCTATCTCAGAGCTTCAGTGCCTACTCTTGTCAGCCAGATACAGAAACGCGGCAGGGAGTATGAAAGCTCAATCAGGATCGATTACCTCAAGCGTCTTAATGAACGCTACGAGGCATGGATTGAATCTTACAAGCTGGGGAAGCTGCTGATACTCGAAGCTGACTACTACGATTTCCCTGAGAACAAGGAACACCTCAGTGAGGTTATAGATAAGATCAATGCCGAACTGCACGGGCTCTTCTGAAATTTTATAAAAACAGCGTGCCTGAACCATCCGTAGTGATGGTTTTTTTTCTAAATTTGGTGAACATAGTCAAGTCAATGTCTTAAATTTTAAAATCAGTAAAAATCATGAAAAGATTTCTCTTTTTCTCAGTGCTTATTGCTGTCAGCATGGCATCCGCCGCCCAGGCAACAACCAGCAGCAATGTACCCATCGACCCTGAATACCGTATCGGGAAGCTCGGAAACGGACTTACATACTATATCAGGCATAACACAGAGCCGGCCGGAAGAGCCAGCTATTATATTATCCAGAATGTGGGGTCAATACTTGAGAAAAACAGTCAGAATGGCCTTGCACATTTCCTTGAGCACATGGCATTAAATGGAACTGAGCACTTTCCCGGCAAAAGTATTCTGAATACCCTCGAACGTCATGGAGTTGAGTTTGGTTCTGATATTAACGCTTACACAAGCTGGGACGAAACGGTTTATAACATGAGCGATGTGCCTGTTGACAAACCCGGGCTGGTCGATACATGTCTGATGATACTTGCCGATTGGTCGGATTTCATTACGCTGTCAGATGAAGAGATCAACAAGGAAAGGGGTGTTATTATTGAGGAGTGGCGATCAAGACGCGACGCCTCCTGGAGAATGATGAACCAGATGTTACCCGTCTTATTTGAAGGTTCACAATATGCAGTCAGGGATATTATAGGTGACACCCTTGTTCTTAAAACCTTCAATCCTGATACATTGCGTGATTTTTATCGTCAGTGGTACCGTACTGACCTGCAGGCTATTGCCATTGTCGGGGATATTGATGTTAATGCAGTTGAAAATAAAATAAAAGACATCTTTTCTTCCATCCCGGCAGTTGCGAATGCAGCCCCGCGACCTGAAAACCTCCTCGTTCCAAAACCGGGAACCAAATACCTGCTTGTGACTGATCCTGAAGCCTCTGAGACTTCTGTAAGCATTATAACAATCGACCGTGAACCTGACAAAAGAGCCAGGGACGAAGAATATATGCGTGACGGATTTGTTACTGGCCTGATGAATGCCATGATGCGAAACCGGTTCAGCGAGATAGTGCAGAAAGGTACACCCCCGTTCATATCGGGATCATTGAATTATAATTCATTCCTGGCAAGAGATTACAATGCGCTTACTCTGTCGGCAACAGTGCGTGACAACGAGGAGAGCAAAGCTTTCGAAGCTGCACTTACCGAATACGAAAGAGCACGCAGATACGGTTTCACTGAGGGTGAGCTTAAAAGGGCCAAAGCGACTATGCTTTCCAACTTCGAGAACATATACAAACAGAAAGATAAGATAAATAATGATGACTGGGCTTCACAGATCAGGGATAACTTCCTCTCCGGTGAACCCATTCCGTCACTCGATGTACAATATGAATACTATAAACGGATCCTGCCTGCAATTACTAAAGAAGAGGTCTCTGCCAGACTGAAAGGCCTTGCTGTTGATGATAACAGCTTCATTCTTGTTGAAGGGCCGAGTGACAGACAGCATCTTACCGAAGGGGAGGTTTTTGATCTTGTGAAAAAAGTCAAAAATGCAGAGATAAGCCCCTATGAAGACATTACCGGCGGTCCCGATCTGATAAGCGAAACCCTCAGCGGAGCAGCAGTCGTAAAAACTATGCCACTGACACAGTTCAGTGCCACAGAATGGACACTTGCAAATGGCGCAAAGATCGTCTATAAGCATGCTGACTTTGAAAAAGATAACGTGACAATATCCGGATATGCATTCGGCGGTTCATCATTATATGCTGACTCGCTTGTACCGTCACTTGCCTTGTTCTCGCAGATAATTTCAATGTATGGTGCCGGGGATTTTGACAATGTCACCCTGACAAAAATGCTTGCCGGTAAAAAGGCATCTGTTTCCCTTGGCATACAGGAGACAATGCAGACCGTTTCAGGCTCAGCTACCCCCAGGGACTTTGAAACAATGATGCAGCTTCTGTACCTGCGTTTCGCAAAGCCAAACTACAACAAGGAAGCATTTGATGCAATTGTCGGCCGATACAAAGCTGTGGTGACTGCTATGCAGAAAGATCCCAACAAGATGATGTCTGACAGCCTCAGCCTGAACATGACCGGTTACCATCCCCGTACATTCATCATGACTCCGGAATCTATGAAAGCCATAAAGTATGAGGATGTGAATTACATATACGGTACAGCCTTCGATGACGCATCGGCATTTACATTCTTCATTACCGGCAATATCGATGAGGCGGTCGCAAAGGATTTGGCCATGAAGTATATAGGCTCACTTCCCTCGAAACATATTGCCAGGACATGGAAAGATCTTGGAATAAGACAGCCGCATGGCATTGTAAAAAAAGAAATAGCTGTACCCCTGGCTGTTCCCAAGGCAACAGTAATAATGAGCTATACGGCTGGTGCAAAGTATAAACCTGCCAGCTATATTGCAATGGATGTGCTGAAAGGTATCCTCGACCTGGTCTATACTGAAAAGATTCGCGAAGATGAAGGCGGCACCTACGGGGTAAGTCTGAACACTTCGTCGCAGAAGAGACCGGTTGAAAAGGCAGACCTTTTTATTGCCTTTGAATGTGATCCGGAGAGGGCTTCCGAATTAAAGGAAATCATATACCGGGAGTTGCAGGAAATTGCCAAAAACGGTCCCTCGAAAACCAACCTGGAAAAAGTAGTCAGCAACCTGCTGAAAAACCGCGAGGAAGACTTGCTGCACAATAACTATTGGTCAAATACAATAAGAAACTATTATTTGACAGGCATAGATAATAATAATAAAAGGAATTTTGCAGATATCATTAACAGCCTAACGGTCAAGGATATGAGGAAAGTGGTTAAAAAATATCTGGCAAAAGCTGATCTTCTCGAGATGGTATTTGTGCCTGAGAAGAAAAGCGCAGAATAATAAAAAAAAGGATGTAACTTGCTGTTCATAAGCCGTGCTTAAGGAGGCACCTGCATCTGCTATGAAAAAGAGAATCTCCCTGTTAATTGCGCTGCTCCTGATCGTAATTTCCTGTAATGACCCGGAAACAACTGTCACTGACTACGTCAGGCATGACGGCTCGGTACTGAGAAAGGCGGAGCTGAAATATGATAAGAATGAACTTGCCCTGAAAGATTATGGCATACCGGTTGACAGCACCTGGAAACTACATGATTCTTTGAGCATTTCGGATCAGGGAGACACAACCTGGTTCCTGCTTGCTGAGAAGCTTTTTGAATCGGTCGACGAGATAAATAAGTCATATCTGGCCGATACTGGAAAAAACAGCAATGTTCCACGCTCCTCATTTTTTGAGCATAAATTCAAATGGTTTACAACCGTCTTTTACTTCTCGGAAAAATGTGGCAAAAGCCTTATACACGGGTATCCGGCCGCGAATTTCCTCAACACTGAAGAGATTGAATTCAGGAACATGCCAGCATTCAAACGGGAGGAAATGCTTGCGGGGCCTGACAGCCTTAGATACAAGGCACTTAGCGATAGTCTTGATGAACATACTGCAAAATGGATGGTAAGATCATTTATCTCGGAATGGATTGAAGAAACAGGAGCTATGTGCATAGCTTCAGGAAAAGACACTCTTGTCAAGGAAATTCTCAGAGCTCATAAAACAGAATTCGACACACTGATCCTGCTCAATCCCGACTTCAGTAAGTCATATGCCAGAATAATAGGCGACAGCATCTACAAAAAATTTCAGCCCGAACTTGACAGTGCCATCAAAGTCTCCGATGAGAAATTGGACAGGTCATTTTCATTCAAAGACTATACAATGCAGATTGTGATGCCCGAAAAAGTCAAATCGTCCAACGGTTACCTGATGCCAGGTGGCGAAGTTGCATGGCCCGTGAAAGGGGAGCTCTTTCTTACTGATGATTATATCATTTGGGCAGAAACCAAAGAGGTAAATTACTGGGCGATATTTCTTACAGCCCTTGTTTTATTGATAATCCCGTTTGAAATAATAAAACATATCAGAAAAAAACCGGATATAAAGGAATGATATCCCCGTTTATTCCCTTCTTCCGAACGGAAATTCTTCCAGGATGTACCAGTGCCGGCCGTTATGTTTTAAAAGGAAAATACTATTAACCTCGAATGATGCCTTGAACTTTTCTTCCTGAAGTTCAGACCATGCTTCGCTGAATGCCGATTTTGTCAAATCTCTCGTCGCTACTGTCATATGAGGCTGCACATCTTTCATGATTTCTTCAGGAGTGAAATTTAATTCTGTCTGGAGCATTTCTTTCAGGTGCGAGTGCAGCTCTTTTAAAGGTTCATGGTCAATTATATTTATATAAATCACTCTTGGCGGAAAGGCGCCAAAACCGTCAAGATTAACTTTAAATGGCTTCCTTTCTGAAGCGAACCTGAGGAGAGCCTGTGACATAAAGACCTCATCCCTTTCGCTTCGATTAAAAGGCCCCTGAAGTGTTATATGAGCTGGCGATTTAAGAGCATGGCCGGCACCATAATCAGTTAGCATCCTTTCCTTTATGCTCCTGATCTGATCTCTCAGCTTATCATGAGGAATAAGCGCAATAAAATAAAGACTGACATTCCTGTCAGGCTGCCTTTTCTCCGGATGCATTGTTATTCAAACCAGGTTTTGATGAAAACCTCACGGTCATGCTGCAGGTCCGTCGCCCTGTAAGAGACCGAAGAATCATTTTCAAGGGTATACACCCAGTATCCGGAGACTATCCCCGGACTGTAAAACGTTCTTCTTAAATAGAGCCTGTCACCTTCTGAAAATTCACATTTTTTACCATATGCGGATATCTTCCCATACATATCTTCCATCGATGTCTTTACCCAGATAATATTAGGTCCGTCATAGTTTTCAGGACCGGTATGGCGGTAATCCATGAAAACACCAACATATTTTCTCGTAATTATCAATTCATCCTCTGCAATCCCGGTAGAGGCTTTTTTTGAAGAGCCGCAGGAAACGGTTAAGGCCAGTATCAGCAGAAATAATAGTTTCTTCATCAGAATCATTGTTCTTCCGACATATTCATACTACCCTTTACGGGCGGTTCAGTACATAAAATTACTACTTTTCCACGACTAAATTTCCTGAAATTGAATTTTTACTCATATTTGTAACCTCAGAGTCAGAATTATATTGCGTTTTTTAACGGAACAATTGCATTGAGAACAAAATCCTTATGAAAACGGTTTGGATCGTATATATTGTCATTCTCGTTTACTACCTGCTCGGAACGGTTGGCATTTATTTCATCAACAGAAGAAAAGAACCGCACATTAAACGTAAAGCCTGGATAAAACATGTTAACTACTTTATAATTACCAACCTCGTATTTTTCAGCATCGCGATTAATCCTGTCATTTTCAGATATGTTGCAGCACTGATTATAATCGTAGGATTTTATGAACTTTTTAAACTATACAGGGGGTCCGGGTTCAGTCATAAAGGCTTCTTTCTTGCCTCAATAATAATTCTGGCGTCGCTCTCCATAGGATTTTATTGCTTCAGCCTTATGGATAAAGGATTAATCCTTTTTGCTTTCCTTATTATTGCAATCTTTGACGGTTTCAGCCAGGTGTCAGGTCAGTTACTTGGCAGGACGAAACTTTTTCCAAAGATAAGTCCCAACAAGACAGTCGAAGGTCTCATCGGAGGGTCACTGGTTGCTCTTCTGAGTGCTTTTGTGTTCAAAAACCTTTTCACGGCATCCTCCTTGAAGGCAATAATTCTGGCAGCTGTAGTTGTTGTCTTTGCTTTTCTTGGCGATACTGCGAAATCTCTCTACAAAAGACAATACAATGTAAAGGATTTCAGCAACCTTATTCCAGGACACGGAGGTTTTCTTGACAGGTTTGACAGCCTTATTGCAGGGGGTGCTGGCGTTACTCTGTTAGGGTTAATTATGAATTTCTGACAAATCCTTTCTTAACCATCCGGTAGCTTTTTTCTCAGATACCCGACCTTCTTTCTCAGTTAATTCTTAACAGTAAATGAGGTCACGCTCCTTCCGCTTTTACCGTCGGATGTGAAACCCTCAACAATAACAGTATATTCACCAGCCTCATCCGATGTATAAAACTCAACGGAAGCATCACCATTCTTGTCTGTCCGGACATCAGGATTCCAGTAGAGGGTGTTGCGAAAATCCGGGAGCCGACTCTTCTTCAATGCATCAATTGAATAATTGGGAAAGTTGAATTTATGACCATCATGCAGACCGTTAAATTCCTGCCTGAATACCGACCTGTCAAAATCCAGAATACTCAGATCGCCTTTTTTTGAAACGATATTAATAATCCCCTCGATAATTATATCATAGACAAAATATCTGGTATTCAATACTTCAATCCTTTCTATTTCAGATGATCTGATTTCGAGTACTTTATTAATATCATAAATTGGTATTCCGTCAACGATAACGAGTGGCGGAGTGGTGAATGATGCGTCCGGATATTTATTTATCAGTCTTAAGCTGCTCCTTTCATTCCTGTTTATAGCCGAGACACCCGGAACTATTTCTTTTAAGACTTCCCTGACAGTTGTCAGTTCAATGAATTCCGACAGCAGAATGGTATTATCCGGTTCTCCGTAGAAATCCGGTCCGCCATTACTCTTCGAACTATAGATGCCGGGATGCAGGAAAGGATCATAAATATTTCTCACTTGCATACTGACTATTGCTTTATTGATTTCTTCCAGATATGTTGTGTCAATATAAAGTGGTCCTGCCTCAAATCCTGCCGGCTCCGGGAGGAACGGATCCTTCAGGTCTATATAATACCCATCTGTTTCCGGAGACAACGGCTGAATGACTATCTCCTTCACTCCATACTCCTTTACCGCCGTTAAGAATTCTCCGTTAACTGAGGTCCTGGTAAAATTGCATCGCGCCGTTTTTCCTATAAATGAAATCGTAATATCTTCTTTTGACAGAGGCTTATCGGTGCTTCTGTCCCTGATCACTCCGCTTATTATATGGCCTTCAGGTTCGGGAAGATATTCAATGACCGTATCAGCATCAGTAACTCCGGAAAAGTCGCTTGGATCCTGGTAAAAGATCATATAATCATTCATATCCGGAAGGACGATGTCAGTGTTGAATGCCTGAAGTTCAGGAGACTGCGTCCGCCTTAATAATTTACTGTAATTAGAATTCTCCATTAAACCCGGCCTGATGACTGAAACTGAGACGTTGCTTTCAACGCTTTTGCCTTTTTCATCTTCAGCTTTTATGTCAATTTTTATTTTTCCCCGCGGAGAAAAATCGTCAGACCGCGCCATTACATTATAGCTTATACCAGGTTTTTTATCATTGTAAAACCATCTTGAGGCAAGCAACAGACCTGTTTTATCAGTGATAGTGATCTTTGCCAGGCCGGCAGGAAGCACATCCTGTCTGATTTTTATCACAGAATCGCTTTCAGCTGAAATCGCTCTAATGACAGGGGTAAATGATGAATGCGAATAAGTAATATGCAGGATACCCCCCGGAGCTTTGAACCCTGTACTTTTCATGAGGCTGATTATCAGGTTATCAGCCTGTTGGTCTGCCCTGACATTAAAAGTCAGTCCTGTTTCCTTGACAGAAGGGAGAGCAAATCTCCTGCCCTGACCAGTGCTGTCAGAAGTCACCAGGAAAAGGCTGCCGGCTGAAGAAGGCTTTATCGATACGAGACCTGTGCCATGACTGTCAGTCCTGAACTGATTTAGTACACCGCCTTCGCTGTCAATTATCTTTCCGTTAGTAATCACGGGGTCGCCATTTTCATTATAGCAGCAGATCCCGAGTCTGTTCCCGATTCCTGATATAAGATATCCCGTCTCAGGATAGAATATCACACTGTCAGGCTGATTATCCACAGGCGGGATCCTAAGTCTGCTGATATTTTCAAAAGGATTAATTACGGAGATTTTCTTATACGCAAAATAAGATTGCGGAAAGTTCTTCATCCAGTTTGTGAATGAGCGGATAAAATAGCATCCGGTACTCAGCGTATCAGGTATCCTGAAGACACCTTCACCTGTCCGGCTGTCAGTTTCGATCTTTAGCTGTATGACCGGAGTGCTGAATTTATCAAGCATATCTACATATACAACCTTGCTGATACCCCCTGCATTGTGAGTAAGCCCGCCGAACTCGCTGATCCTTAGAAACACCTCTTCACCGGCAATATATATATCCCTGTCAGTCTGAATATAAAGATCTTCGTTGTAGTTTTTTTTGCTGACTCCGGTCTTTAAACCTGATTGGGCAAATAACGAACTGCAGAACAGAATAATAACAAAAGAAA
>JADGPV010000094.1 GCA_017882245.1 Bacteroidales bacterium
CAGGCTTCTGCTTAAGGATGTCTCGATGCCGCGGATAGCTCTGGTGGAGACTTACTTCAGTGACATGGATGCCGGCTGGACCCGTTATCTTTTTGATACCTATAAATTACCTTTTACCGTTATCCATCCTGATGAATTTGAGAAGACAGATTTCACTAAGGACTACGATGTAGTCATCTTTCCGTCATCCGGCAAAGCGCTGCTCATGAACGGCAAGCCCGGAACTGAGGGCTCTGCTTACATGAGCAATTATCATCCTGACTATCAGAAGGGTATGGGCAAGAAAGGACTGGAGAAACTGCTGCTGTTCATTAACAGCGGAGGCAAAGTTATTTCATGGGGTCAGTCGACAGACCTATTTGCGGGCATGCTTGAGATAACTGACGGGGAGAAGAAGGAAGAATTCGTCCTTCCTTTTACCAATGTTGCTGAGCAGGCCCAGAAGGATGGGCTACTAATTCCGGGCTCGTGGGTACGTATGACCGTTAAACAGGATCATCCTCTCACCTATGGCATGCCGGCTGAGACAGGCATATTCTACAGGGGGCAGCCTCTATTTGCGACCAGCGTGCCGCGGTTTGACATGGACCGCAGGGTGATTGGTGTCTTCCCTGATGACGATCTGATCATCAGCGGCTTCGGTGAAAAGGAAGAGAAGATAGCTGACAAGGCTGCCATGATCTGGCTGAAGAAAGGTAAAGGACAGATTGTGCTTTATGCTTTTAATCCGCAGTTCAGGGCATCAACACCTGCAACCTACAAGCTATTGTTCAATGCTCTCTTTCTTCCGCCAGTTGAGTAGGGCAGACCCTGTTCTTAGTTATGAAAATTATCTGGAAGTATCTTAAACCGTTCAAGAGCCTGTTATTTCTCGCAATGGGGCTTGCCGCCGTTGCACAGGTGCTTGATCTGGTTGATCCTATCATCTTCGGAAAGATCATCGATCTGTATGCCGTCAATACCGGCGGACGGAGTGAGCACGAACTTATAATGGGAGCATTGCGCCTGCTTGCCCTGGCCGTCGGAGTAGCCCTCCTGGCAAGGGTGGCACGCGCATTTAATGATTATGTCACGCGAATGGTTGTTCAGAAATTCGGACTGTCGGTTTTCGATGAAGGACTCAAGCATACTCTTCGCCTTCCCTACCATGAATTTGAGGAGACCAGCAGCGGCCATGTGCTTTCCGTCCTTCAGAAGGTAAGGCAGGACAATGAGCGGTTCATAAGCTCATTCATCTCCACTCTGTTCACTGCTGTAGTAGGTATTGCCTTCCTGATCTGGTATGCAATCACGAAGCATTGGTCGCTGATACCCGTGTTTCTAATCGGCGTGGTTGTGCTTGGCGGCCTGACCGGCCTGCTCAGCAAAAAAATAAAGACTGTCCAGCGCTCTGTCGTTAAGGAAACCAATAAAATGAGCGGTGCCATCACCGAATCCCTGAGGAATATTGAGCTGGTGAAAAGCCTGGGCCTGACCTATCCGGAGATCCGGCGACTGAAGACCTTCACACAAAAGATCTTTGGTCTTGAGATGGACAAGGTAAAAAGGATCAGGTCACTAACGTTTCTGCAGAGCTCCGTGTTGCTGGTACTGAAAGAATCCATCCTTTTCATCCTGCTATGGCTTATCTTCCGGCATCTGCTCACTACAGGCGAACTGATCTCGATGCAGTTCATCTCTACCCGGATACTGTTTCCGCTGCAGGATCTGGGATCTATTATTCTTGCATACCGCGAGGCTGAGGCGTCTCTTCAGATCTTCAATGACCTGATGAATAAAGAGACGGAATACAGGCCGGAAGATCCGGTAGAGATCGGGGATATTGAACACCTCTTTTTTGACCATGTCAGTTTTCGCTATAAGAAGGCTGAGACAGATGCAATTGAAGATCTTTCCTTCAGGGTGAAGAGGGGTGACACCATCGCTTTTGTTGGTCCTTCAGGTTGTGGTAAGTCGACGCTGGTAAAGCTTCTGGTGGGATTGTACACTCCGACAAAAGGCACAATTTATTATGATGATGTCGCAGCGAGGGATATCCGTTATAACAGGATGCGGCGGCAGCTGGGTTTTGTCACACAGGATACGCAGCTTTTCTCAGGCACCATAAGAGAGAACATGCAGTTTGTCAAGCCGGAAGCAACAGATGAAGAGATCTATGAGGCATTGAGAAAAGCCTCTGCCATCAGGCTGGTGGAGAGCTCACCGAAAGGCCTCGATACACTCCTCGGCGAAGGGGGGAAGATGGTCTCGGGCGGAGAAAAGCAAAGGCTGGCCATCGCCAGGGCGCTGATACGCAACCCAAATATCCTGATCTTTGACGAGGCAACCTCATCGCTGGATTCAATAACTGAAGATGAGATCTCCGGGACGCTCAGGGAGATATCAGCCGGCAAGCAGCAGATCACCCTTATGATTGCGCACCGTCTTGCGACCATCATGCATGCCGACAGGATATATGTTCTGGAAAAGGGAAAGATAATTGAGGAAGGAACACATGATATCCTTGTGAAAATGAAAGGACTTTATTATGCCATGTGGAGGCAGCAGATCGGTGAACGGATTACTGTTCCAGGCAACGGGCGTCTCAGGAAGGAGCAGGCGGCAGAGAGCATAGAGCAGGGAGGGTGAAGGGGAGAAAGGGAGAAGGGGAGAAGGGGAGAAGGGGAGGTTTGGAAATTTTATGGGGGAGCGAGGGAATCTGAATTTTATGTTATGAATTTATAAGTTGTTGTTCTCTTGTCGCCGCTTTTGGTGAGTAATCCTTGGTCAACTGCGGTTTTCAGATCGCGGCTGGCGGTTGCAGAAGAGATGTCTCTGAAGTGTTTCATATATTCCTGCCTGTTAAAGGCCAGTTTCCCGATCGTGTCTTTGAAGATTGTTATCCGGTCATTACCCGAAAGATTGACAATGTGATTTGCCAGAAGTTCCTCCAGTGATTCATCAAAAATCTGAAGGATAAACTCAATAAACCGCGTCGAACTTCCTTCATCGTCAGACTCTTCAAGTATTTTATAATACTCAGACTGACGTGTTTTTATCAAAGTTTCAGCAGGAAGATATTCAAATACAGGTGAATATTGCCTCAGGATCACTGTTTGCCAGAGCCGTCCCATCCGGCCATTCCCGTCCATAAATGGATGGATAAATTCAATTTCGTAGTGAAATACACAGCTTTTTATGAGCAGCAGATCATTATCTTTTTTGAGATAATCAAACAGGTCTTTAATCAATGATTTGACAACATTGCCCGGAGGTGCGACATGAGTTAAAGCAGACCCCCTGATAATTCCAACAGATCCGGTACGGATTTTACCGGGTTTATCCATCAGCCCATCCATTAGAATGGCATGTGCCTTACAGAAAGAAGTCAGACTGGCCGGATTAAAGCTATCAAGGTTTCGATAAACCGTTATAGCATTTTTAACTTCAAGAATGTCTTTTTGCGGTGCGATAACCCTTTTGTTTTCGAGTATTGCGGTGACCTGTTCCAGGGAGAGAGAATTTCCTTCAATCTCAAGGGACGACTGAATGGTCTTTATTCTGTTTTTTCTTCTTAGTTCTATTGATGGTTTATTTAAATAGGCTGAATTAACCCTTCCAATTTTCTCTGAAATTGAAGCTATAAGTTCAATAATTCTATTTGTAATACGGTAAGGCGGTTTCATAATTGCATATGAAGTGATAGTATCATTTGATACTATCAAAGATAGTAAAAAGCAATTTGCTATGAATTCTTCATACTGATCGGCTGGCCGGTGGCTTCAAGGACATTCCACCACAACTCGCCTTCAACATCTATTTTCTTACGTTTTGCCACAACCATCGGGATTGGCATAAGAGTAAACTGGTTATTCCAGTAGCCTATCACAAAATCCGTCTTTCCGGCAACGGCGGCATGTACCGCATTCTGCGCCAGGAGGTTACAGAACTTGCTGTCGTTAGCATTGGCCGGAGCACTGCGGATGATATAGCTCGGGTCAATATATTTCAATGAATACCTAAATCCCAGTGCGCTGAACTCTGCCTTTATCTTCTCCTTAAGAAAGATGCCTATGTCCCTGAGTTTTACATTGCCCGAAGCATCCTTTTCCTGGACTATGCAATCAAAAAGATCCTGTCCTGCACCTTCAGCAACTACAACTACCGCATGATGTCTTACTTCAATACGTTTCTTAAGGACATTAAGAAATCCGTTCGCACCAAACAAATCGAAAGAGATTTCCGGGATAAGAACAAAATTGACTTCCTGGATAGCCAGAGCAGCATGTGCAGCAATAAATCCCGAGTCGCGACCCATAAGTTTGACGAGGGCTACTCCGTTATATGCGCCCTGCGCTTCATTATGCGCATTCCTGATGATATCATTAGCAATAGAAAAAGCTGTTTCAAAGCCGAATGATTTCTGTATCAGGTCTATATCATTATCAATAGTTTTGGGAATACCAACAACGGCAATCTTCAGCTTCCTGGTCTGTATTTCCTCGAAAATGGCATGAGCGCCTCTGAGAGTGCCATCGCCTCCTATACAGAAAAGAATATTCAGGTTGAGGATCTCCATCGTATCAACCATTTTTGAAACATCCTGGTTGCCTCTGGAGGTTCCCAGGTAGGTGCCTCCTGAAAGATGAATGTCACTGACCATGGGAGCCGTCATTTCTATGACTTCATGATTGTATTCAGAGATCAGGCCTTCGTAGCCATACCTGATACCCAGTATCCTTTTTATGCCGTACCTGTAGTAAAGCTGATTGACGAGACTGCGGATAACATTGTTAACTCCCGGGCACAGTCCTCCGCATGTCACGATACCCACCTTGGTCTTGGCAGGTTCAAAGAAAATAGTCTCTTTGGGGCCGGCTTTTTCAAAAGAGACGGGCGTTTCACCTTTCTCCCTGCTAAAACTGAAGTTTTCGGCAGAAACATCATACAGCACCCTCTCATCGTCCTCTATGAATTTATAAACATGGCTGTCTGGTCTCTGCTTAAGGGGTGAAACAACATTTCCTTTGCCAAGGCTCGAAACCAGGAAATCTTCATATTTCATAATCACGCGAATTTTCTTTATTCAATTTTAAATATATAGCCTTAAAAGTATGGTGGTAATTCAAATTTAATATAATTATTATGGATTGAAATCTTTTGCCGGGCTTTTCATTGTACTGCTGCAGTGCAATTTAATTTTTAGTTATGCCCCAAGAAATATATATTTAATATAACTAACTTTAGCCTTCTTAAATAATTCCGGCAATGAAGAAAGTACTGCTTCTTATATTCCTGATCTCATTCTCTGTGATTGTCACCGGAGAGGAACCTTTCTTATCCGGATCACTGTCGACTAAATATCCGGCGAAGGTCGGCCAAAATAATAAGCCGAAGTCGCTGAAGAATGACTTCCCGAGA
>JADGPV010000018.1 GCA_017882245.1 Bacteroidales bacterium
ATTGCAGGCCTGATCATAGGAGGAGTTACGTTCCTTGCATCAATGACAGCCATCCGCATTGGCAAGTCAGCCGGCAGCCGCCTCGGCTCAAGAGTTGAGATCCTCGGGGGAATAATTCTGGCAGTCATCGGCATAAAGATACTTATCGAGCATCTGACGGGTGCCGCATGATCAGGTATAATTCATTGTAACTAAAGGTTCTCTTTCCGAGCCTCTTTTGAAGACAAGTCCCAGAATATTGAATAGCGAACGTTGTATGTCTTGTAGAAGGGCTTCATCTGCACATCCCTCGGGCGTCCTATGCTATCAGTCCTGAAGGTATTGATGCTGTTGTCAACAGCGACGGTCCAGTCAGCAGGATTTCTGTCAGTAGTCATCAGTACGGGAACGTAAAGAGGATCAAGGGCCGCAGTGTTTTCAACAGGGCCAAGTTCCCCTGCTAGAACTGCTGGGCCGTAAAAGACAGCCACCCTCAGCGAATCATCAGGCATTGATTCCAAACGAAGCTCAAAAGGTATCTTTACTTCTATCCGGTCACCGTTCTTCCACTTGCGCGTAAGCGGAATAAAGCTGCCGGGATTATTTTTTATGTGCCTCTTATGACCGTTCACAGCGATCTCAATACCCCGTTTCGCCCATGCAGGGTACCTGATATTGATTGTAAGCTCCACGGGCTGATCAACACTTATATCAAGCGCAGTTCCCTGTTCGTCGGGATAACGTGTTTGCTGTGTCACTTTCAGTCCCTTCTCTTTCCATGTCAGTACAGATGCGATGAACTGGTTTACGTACAGCTCCCTGTCGTTGTGAAAGTATATTGATCCGCCGTATTTGGAATGGTTTTCCATCCCTGTGCCAATGCAGCAGGTAAGCCATTCGGGATCCTGAAAACTTTTAAATCCGCCCATATCAAGAGAAAGGCTGTAAGTTACCCTTCCATTCTCCGGATTCTGCGATGCCAGTATATGGTTAAAAAGGGCTCTCTCATAGAAATCAGCCGCTTCCGGAGAGGTAGTCCACTCAAAGAGATGATCAGTGAGCTTGAGCATATTATAGACATTGCATGTCTCTGTGGTTTCATCTCCCAGACTGTTACGCAGCTGGTCCGGCTCACCGAAATATTCATTGTTGCAATTACCGCCGGTAACATAGGAGTGGTGTTTTACAACCGTTTCCCAGAAGAATTCTGCGGTTTTCCTGTCGAGAGTATCGCCGGTTAATTCATATCTCCGGGCGAGCCCGATAAGTTTTGGGATATTCGTGTTTCCGTGCTTACCCGGAAGAATATCTTCGCCGCGCGACAGCGGTTCGAGGATGAATTTATCCTGGAAAAAGTGAGTCATATCGAGATATTTCCTGTCACCGGTATCGGCATAGAGGTCGGCAAGTGTCTCGAGTATGCCGCCGTGTTCACAGTGCAGCATATCTTCTATCTGTTCCGGGGAAAGATCATCCACAACGGTATAGAGCCAGTCGGCGAACTTCCGGGACACTTCAAGGGCTGTTTTATTGCCGCACAGGCGATATGCGTCGCGCAATCCTGCCATCACTTTATGTTCCGTATAATACGGAACCCATATCCCGTTCAGGTCAAAGCCCTGTGAGCGGATATTACCTTTGGCCACTTCTTCTTCGAGAATTTTCTTTCCTTTGGGGAAGGCCCCGATATATCCGGTTCCGTCTGCATCCTGGCACTCTTTAAGCTCACTGACAATATAATTCACCCTGTTAAGAAATTTGGGATTGCCGGTTGTCTGGTACATCATTGAGATAGCGCTCAGATAGTGGCCAAGACTGTGACCGGCGATGGTCTCACCCTCCCATCCGCCATAGGGTTTTGCTTTTGGCTTCAGGCCGGCCTCTTTCCTGAACTTGGAAAGGAACCGGTCAGGCTCATAGTTGAGGAGGACATTGACATTGAGGTCGGTTGCATGTTTGAAAGGCCCGTCAAGAAGCGTGACTTCTGACAGGGCAAAGGGCAGGACCCTGAAATCTATTACATCACGAACACCGGTGCGAATGGTTTCCGGTTTATTACCTGTACATCCGCTAATGAGCAGTGCGGCAAGGATAGATGTAAACAGTGCAGTTCTCACAGAAAGAATTTTAAAAAGGAATCATATAACGTTCACGGTTTTTAAAAACGGCCATCTCGGAATACCCCGATCTTTTAAGCAATTCATAAGCTTCATCAAAAAACTGTCCGATACGTTCCGGGGAGTGTGCGTCGGAGTTGACACATACCGGAACCCCGTGTCCGGCAA
The DNA here is from genome assembly GCA_017882245.1 of Bacteroidales bacterium. Classification (GTDB taxonomy): domain Bacteria; phylum Bacteroidota; class Bacteroidia; order Bacteroidales; family VadinHA17; genus SR-FBR-E99. The sequence goes on from JADGPV010000018.1 coordinate 2,265, forward strand.
AAAGAGGTAGGTATTTTCTGTCAGGGTAGAAATCATGCAAAGGTTTGTTGCGGCCGTTCGTATTTACCTCAAATGCAACATCATGTATTTCAAAGGAAGAGGCCATCATGGTGTAAAGCTGCGTGATGTCATTATCAGGCATGAAACGGTGTATCCTGACGAGATCCGGGTGCCCTATAATATCAAAAAAGCCGGTGGATGCTGCTTCGCAAACCATGTTGAAATAATTCTCATAAATCATGCTTATATTTTTCCCGATATAGAATTCCGGACCGAGATCGACTGTCTCGTTCCCCATATAGTGCACAGACCCGATAATAAAATCAAACGGGAACCCGTTAATGATCTTTTCGGTTATCTTTTCTTTGCCTGGTACATAATCCAGCTCAATCCCAAGTCTTATTGCAATCTCAGGATGCTCCTTCTTCAGGCGCAGAATGTGTTCCGTATATCCGGGCAGCATGTCATATTCCATGCACCACTTTTGTTTTTGATCAAGAGGTGTTATGTGATCAGAAAAACCCACCTCCCTGAGTCCTGCTTTTACTGCCGCCGCTACGCAGGCTTCAGGACCATCCCTGCCATCGCTGTATGTGGTGTGGATATGGTAATCAGTTTTGTAAATCATGGCTATGCAGGTATGAACACAGTTCGTCAAATTTAAAAAAGCTGAACGAATTTGTTTGCAGATTGTTCTAAATTTGCAATATTCTTGTCCTCAATGTTAAAAACGTCGAAGAAAATATGTGATTGTCTTTCCTGCGAACTCCGTGAGGTTGCTTTCTCAAATCTGGACCAGGTTGATATTGAACGTATCTGTGACTCCAGGGAAGAAAAGGCCTTTTCCAGGGGAGAGATCATAAACAAGGAGGGAGACAGGGTGCGCGATTTCAAGTACCTGAAGAACGGACTCGTAAAGCTGTTCAGAAAATCTGTCAATGGTGATGAACAGATAATTACAATTGCCCGTCCTTTTGAATTCGTGAGTAACACAAATGTCTTTTCAGAAGGGTATTACAGCTACTCTCTTTCCGCGCTTGAAGACTCTGTTGCCTGCTGCATCAAGGTAGAGCTGATAAAAGAACTTATCGAAAAAAACGGAAAGTTTGCCTTGAAACTTCTTTCGGTACTTTCGCGAACTTCTGAGAGAATAATTACCATCGGGCTGGAGATACGAAGCAGGAACCTCGCCGGAAGAGTCGCATATGTGCTTCTGTTTTTTGCAAAAGAGATTTATCATTCGAATATTTTCGAATTGCCGGTCTCAAGGAAGGAGATAGCTGATTTTATAAGCATGAGCTCAGCCAATGTCATACGTACTTTTTCCGAATTGAAACGTGATAACATAATCAGATCAAATGGCCGGACAATTGAGATTACGGATTTGGCGAAGCTTGAGGTTATATCAAGGCGGGGCTGATGATCTCAGCAAGCTCTCAGCGCCGCAGCAATCTCAGGATACTTAAATTCAAAACCTGAATGGAGGAGTCGGTCCGGAGCAATCCTGCTTCCCGTGGTAAGAATCTCTGACATTTCTCCGAGAACCAGATGCAGCAGCCACTCCGGCACATGCGGCAAAAACACCGGCAGGTGTTTTTGCCGGGCAATTTCACTCATCAGCATATCATGTGTAATATAATCGGGTGCCGAGGCATTGTACGGACCGGACATTGTTCTGTCTCTGACCGCTTTAAGATAGACACTACACAGATCATCGATATGTATCCAGGGGAAATATTGTCTGCCAGGCCCCAGCCTTACAATGAGACCGGCAGCGGCCGGAGCCTTAAGCTTTGAGAGAGCCGAACCCTCCGGTGCCAGCACCAGTGATGTTCTTATCTTTACAACCCTTATACCTGCAGCTTCAAACGGGTCTGCGGCAGCTTCCCACAAACGGCATGTTTCAGCCATGAAGCCGGTGCCGGAAGGATCAGCTTCGTCATAGATTTTATCTGAAATACCCGATCCGTAATAGTCTTTTCCTGATGCGGTAATGAAAGCTGAAGGCCTTATGCCTGAACCTACTGAAGCATTATAAATCAGCTTTGCGCTTTCAACCCGGCTGTTGATGATAACTCTTTTTCTTTGGGCGCTCCAGCGCTTTTCGCCTATATTGGCTCCTGCCAGATGAATAATTACATCTCCGTCGATAAAAGCATCTTTATCGCAATATTGGCTTTCGGGATCCCAGCGGAACGATTTATACCTTTCTCCTGCCAGACTCCTGCGCGAAAGATGGACAATGTCATAATTTTCTTTTTCAAGCACGGCACTCAGGTATGTTCCGACGAGTCCGGTGCCGCCTGTTATTACAACTCGTTGCATGGCTCACTGTATCTGTTCGATTATATCAATTGAATCACTGATACATTTTTCACAGACTTTTGCATGCAGATCCCGCTCCCTGATCTTTGCTTTTCCTTCCGTGGTATTCAGATCTTCTCCGAGAAGCCCGTAACAGAGATCAGTGCCGTTTCTTTCGACAAACATCCTGTTAAAGCTCTTAACGCGATCATATACCTGGGTCTTGTCGTTTTCCTTCGGCAAACCCGGAGCTCCGTACTTCATTCCGAAAAAGATATATGCTCCCGTAACTGCCCCGCAAGTTTTCTGCAGCCTGCCCATGCCTCCGCCGAAAGCAGCAGAAACCCTTGCATTGGTTTCACTTTCTCCAGCACATGCCAGCAGAACAGCCTGTGAACAGTTATAACCTTCCCTGAAATATCTTATAGCCTTATCCTTTCTTTTCATTTGCTTTTTCTTCAAAAATATTAAAAAAATAAAGGAGAAAGAGGTAACTCTTTTGATATGATTTTGAAAAGTTCTACTTTTATCGCCTGCATTAAAGTTTCTTAAACATAACAATTCAAAATGGTAAACCAGAAGAAAATCAAAGGAGTAATTGGCATCCTTACAGGAGGAGGCGATGTCCCTGGTCTTAACCCTGCAATCAGGGCAGTTACCATCAGGGCTAACAGGGAAGGATATAAAGTAATCGGACTGCGAAGGGGATGGGGCGGGATCATTGAGGTAATCAGAGACCCGAAAGCCGACAACAGCGATTGTTACCAGTTGCTTACTGATGATATAGTAAATAAAGCCGGAAGGACTGGCGGAACATTCCTTCACACCTCGCGTACCAGGCCGAGCCATGTTCCTAAAGCATATATTCCGGAGCATCTTAAAGATGTCTATAAAAATGATATGAATGATCTTACTCCCGAGGTAATTAAAAACCTGGAATGGCTGGGAATTGATTATCTGATACCTATCGGTGGAGATGACACTCTGAGCTATGCCGTTCATCTCTATAAACAGGGAGTGAAGGTTGTAGCCATACCAAAAACAATGGATAATGATGTACCCGGAACAGATTACTGTATAGGGTTCAGTACATGCGTCACACGCACAATCCAGATGACGAATAGTCTGAGAACATCTGCCGGCTCGCATGAACGACTGATGGTCCTGGAGGTCTTCGGCCGCTATGCCGGTTTTACTGCCATGCTTCCCACAATGGCCGGAGCTGCAAACAGATGCGTGATACCGGAGTACAAATTCGATATTGAGCTTCTGGCAAAGCTTCTTGTCGAGGACCGGAATGCAAACCCCAGCAAATATTCTACTTTGCTTATATCTGAAGGTGCAATGTTCAAAGGAGGAGAGATGATCTTTGCAAACGCCGAACGTGACGCCTACGGGCATGCCAAACTTGGTGGAATTGGCGACATAGTCTCTGAGGAATTAAAAAATCTTTCCGCAAAATATAACAAAGGCAAAACAATCAATGTCATAAACCAGAAACTGGGATATATGGTAAGGGGAGGCGATCCGGATGCCGTTGACTCAATCGTTCCAATGGCCTATGGAAACCTGGCCCTTGACCTGATAATGAAAGGAGTGCATGGCAGGGTCGTTGTGCTTAAGAACGGACGCTATGACAATGTGCCTATTGATGTCGTTACATCATCAAAGAAAGTGGTAAAGGTTTCAGAGTATTACAATACAGAAAGACTCAGACCGTACTATTCGAACTTTGAGATGAAACCATTCTTCCTTATGGCCGCAGAATATTGAAAAGCGATTACCTTTATAAGAAAAGAGGTGGTGCCAGGTAAGGTCCGGCATCACTTTTTTTATTTTTGTCCCAAAGATGCAAAAACTGACTCATGGTATTGTGATAAAATCAACAGGCAGCCGCTATAAGGTACTTGACGAATACGGAAATACCCATGAATGCACCCTTAAAGGAAAGTTCAGGATCAGGGGTATCCGGACCACCAACCCCATAGCTGTCGGAGATAATGTGACAATAGATGAGACAGACAGCGTGATAACAGCGCTGGCACCAAGGCGTAATTATATCATCCGCAAAGCATCAAACCTCTCAAGGGAATCACAGATAATAGCGGCAAATATTGACCAGGCCTTCCTGATGGTCTCAGTGAAGATGCCAGCCACTCCCATTGAATTCATTGACCGTTTTCTGGCCACGGCTGAAGCATATCGCATACCTGCTTCACTGATCATAAATAAATCTGACCTTCACAGCCCTGAAGATGAAGCTGTTGCCCTCAAACTGAAAAGTGTATATGAAAAGATAGGGTACCCTTCATACATTATTTCGGTTACCCATGATATCAACACCGACCGCATAGAGGAGGCGTTAAAGGGCAAAACTACCCTGCTTGCCGGTAATTCCGGGGTGGGAAAGAGTACTCTTATCAACAGGCTGAACCCTTCTTTATCGCTGAAGACCGGAGTAATATCTGAATACCATGAGCAAGGGAAGCATGTTACAACCTTTCCGGAAATGCATCCGTTACCGGGAGGAGGATTTGTCATTGACACTCCGGGAATAAGAGGCTTTGGAGTAATAGATTTTGACTATTATGAGATCTATCATTTCTTCCCCGAGATCTTCAGAGCCTCGTCAGGATGCCGTTTTTATAACTGTCTGCATCTGAATGAACCGGACTGCACAGTGCGGAAATCCGTTGCAGACAATGAAATTGAGCCCTGGAGGTATAAAAGCTATGTAAGCATTATGCTTGAAAAGAACCCCAAATACAGATAATACTTATTTTTACAGTATAAATCAGCCCCCCGATGAAGAAGACCACCTTAATTGCATTTTCAGTCTTCCTGCTGATAATGCTGGGCAATGTGATATTTTACCGTAGCCTGTACAAGAACCAGATTGATCATTCAATTAAATTTCTCGACAGGCAGGTCAAGATTGTGGGGTCCGATATTGACAACACAAGCATGTATATTGTGAGTGACCTCAATGAGATAGATTTCTCTGAGGACATCCCGCTTTTTTTTACTGACAAGCAGGTCAATGAGCGCGCCAAGGAAAAGATCAAGCTGTATTATTCAAAATATGAGGACATTATCGTCGGACTGATGCTTTACAACACTGCCGGGGATGTCTATACCATTTTCAAGGATGAAGAGAGGAATTCATGGCTCGACGGTTCATACAGAGCCCAGACCATTCCAAGGATTTATAATGTTGAACAGCTTGAAAGCGACCGTGACAAATACAAGTATTATCTTCCCGTATTCAAGGATGGCCAGGTGCTCGGTAATTTTGTTGTCACATTAGACTTTAACAGATACTTCTCACGGATCTTCGCTAAATACAACCTCGAGCAATATCAGTGGCAGTGGCTGGTGAATGACACCGGGACAATAGTATTTGACAATCACGGCGGAGAAGTCGCTTATTCCCACCTCAGAAACATAAGCGAGCAGCTTGAAAAGGGTACTTCAGGATGGCTGTCACACAATATGGAGACGAAGGGGCAATCCAACGAAATAATATCCGCTTATTATCCTATTAATCTGTTCGGCCTCGATTTCGGCATGGTCTTCTCTGCGCCAACAGACTTCGTTGAGAAGTATATTTTCAGAAACGCCATCTTAATGCTTATAGCGACGATGACGGCAATTCTTTTCATCATCTGGCTTTTCAGGAGGACTTTCAAAAAACAGGAAAAGGAGCTCACAGAGAAAAAGGAATCTGAATCAACTCTTATTTCAATAATTGAACAGATGCCCGTGGGAATCCTTGTTTATAACAAGAACAGGGAAATTCAGAAAACAAACAGACATGCCGCAATGCTCTTTTCTTATAACAACGAGGAAGAAATGACCGGCAAACTTGTACCAGATATGTCACCTCATGAATATGAAAATGACCTTAATGATCAGTTCGGACAGGGAAGGGTAATACGAATACCCGGCTCCGGCGGTGACCGTATTGTCTTCCTGAACAGCATCCCGGTCACATTCAGGGGTGAGCAACAGACGCTCGACGTCCTGATAGACGTAACAACACTTGAGTCAGCGCGCAAACAGGAAGCTAAGGCCAATATTGCCAAATCAGAGCTCCTTGCACGTATGAGCTTCGAAATAAGAACTCCTCTGAATGGTATCATTGGCATGACCGAAATGCTTAACAGGTCCGATCTGCCGGAACAATCAAAAGAAGTTGCCAGGCTGCTGAGGCGCTCGGCCGACCTTCTTCTCAATATCATCAATGATATTTTTGATGTCTCAAAAGTTGAGACCGGCAAAATGATCCTTGACGAGATACCGTTCCAGCTCAGACAAGAGATAACTTATTGCATGAACCTGGTTAAGCGGGAAAATCCAGAATTACCTGTCAAATTTGTCTCAACAGTCGATGCTGTAGTCCCCGATAACCTGATCGGGGATCCCTACAGGCTGCGACAGGTTATCACCAACCTGATGTATAACTCGCTTGCCGGTACGCAGACGGGAGAGATAAAGCTGGAGTGCGCCGTCCGCCGTTCGGAGGGCAATCTTTTTATTTTGGGATTTACCGTCACCGACACCGGGAATAATTACACGAAAGCTGAGATAAAAAAACTGTTCGGGGACTATATAACTAACCTGAGCGAGAGATCTGAATGGGCTGAAGATCTGAGACTTGGTCCAATCCTCGCGAGACAGCTTACTGAGCTTATGGGCGGTGAACTATCGGCCGAGAGCCCGGCAGGCAAAGATGCTTCCGGACAGGAAAGAGGGCTGAAGGTTTCTTTTACCGTCAAGGTTCATCTCAACGAAAAGATCGCTAAAAAGATTGATCTTGCCGGGTACAGTGAGTTAGCAGATATACGCACTCTTGTCATCACGGGCACAGAAGGCAGAGACGACGATTTCCTGGGTGTGATACACCGGCTCGGCCTGCCCGTTTCAGTCACAAGCCTCCAGAAACATACGATTTCACAGATAAAGGCAAACCTGCAGAGCGCAAAAGACAGATATGTACTCCTGATCATCTTTGATGAACCGGAGGCTGATGGCTTCGAGGCTGCAAAAATGCTGTTGGATTCAGGCATGACCAGCGAACATATTGTTCTGATGTTCACCTCAAAGGATCCAAAAGGCCACTATTCGCGATGCGTTGACATGGGCATTGATCATCTTCTCGTCAAACCATTTGCAGGTGAGGATCTGTTCGCCGTTCTCAAAGAGCATTTTCCGTCACTGAAGAGCGAAAAGAGCAGGCTTGTACCAGAAAGATCCGAACTGCCTGTTATACTGGTTGTCGACGACAACTATCTGAACAGGAAGGTGGTTGGTTCACTGCTGAAGGTTCTTGGAGTGACAGCCGAATATGCTTCAAGTGCTGCTGAGGCTATTACAATGGCCAGGGGGAAGCCATATGATCTGATACTGATGGATCTTATTATGCCGGAAATGGATGGTTTTGAAGCAGCACGGGCAATATTTGATTTCGACAAAAACATAATAATTGTTGCTCTTTCAGCGGATACCATGCCTGAGACAAGGACCAGGGTCGAAAAAACCGGAATGAAAGAGTTGTTGTCAAAACCTATTACCGTAGAGGATCTCAGAAGGGTTATTACCCGGTATCACAAGCAGGAATAGATGTTTTAGAATGTTAAACACTCTCTCTTTTAAGGGCTGAAGAATCAATCCATTTAAATACTTTATCTGAGCGCCTGACAGGGGCAGGAAGGTGCACCGAACAGAGGGCGCCCTTCGCAACGGTTTCTGCAGGGCTCATTGCCTCATCCCTCAGCTCGCTGACGATATGTTCCACTATACCGGTTGTCGGGCCGGTAATAATTAAAAAATCGCCTTTGCTGAGATCACCTGTTTCAAGCTTTATTTCCGCAACATGGAGTTTGCTGAAGTAGTTTGTTACTTTTCCGATATATATTTTTCTTTTCGTGGCGGCCGAACCGTATGTGGTGCTCCATTCTCCAAGCTTCTGCCCCAGGTAATAACCATCCCAGAAACCCCTGTTAAATACCGTGGAGAGTCGCTTCATCCACCCTTCCACCTTTTCAGCTCCGAATGAACCGTCAAACACTGATTCAACAGCCTCGCCATAGCACTCTGAAACAGTTTTGACATACTCGGGTGACCTGGCCCGGCCTTCGATCTTAAGTACGCGTGCACCGGCATCCAGTATCTGGTCAAGGAAGCTGATAGTGCATAGATCCTTCGGTGACATGATAAATTCATTGTCAATATCAAGATCATGTCCCGTCTCCCTGTCGGTCACGGTATAGCTCCGACGGCAGATCTGATAACAGTTGCCTCTGTTGGCTGATGCATTGTTCTCATGAAGACTCAGATAACATTTGCCTGAAATGGCCATGCACAAAGCGCCATGTACGAACATCTCAAGCCTGATTTGGTTTCCCCCCGGTCCCCGGATGTCATCACGGACAATAGTTTCATATATTTTTCTTACCTGCTGAAGGGTTAGTTCGCGTGCAAGTACAGCTACATCAGCCCATGGGGAATAAAATTTCAGAGACTGGCTGTTTGATATATTCAGTTGGGTTGAGAGATGCACTTCCAGTCCTGCTTCTCTGGCGGCCATGATGGCTGCCTGGTCTGTGGCAATGACGGCGGTGACACCGGCTTTTTTTGCAGCAGAGAGGATCTCCCGTACAGCATCGGTTTCATCGTCATGCAAAACAATGTTCAGTGTCAGATAACTTTTTATCCCGTTTTCTCTGCAGACTTCAGTTATTGCAGGCAGGTCCTCGACGGTAAAATTGTCTGATGAGCGGGCGCGCATATTAAGTTGCCCGACACCGAAATAGACAGAGTCTGCTCCTCCCCGGATGGCCGCATGGAGGGATTCCCATGACCCTGCCGGCGCCATTATCTCTATATCTTTTCTATTCATGAAGTCTTGCCCGGGCGATACTTTTGCTTTTTCAGGATAACTCTCATGCAGCTCCCCCTGCCGGGCTCAGAACGGAGGACAAATATCCTTCCTTTGTGATATTCCTCAACTATTCTTTTTGAGAGAGACAGCCCAAGTCCCCAGCCGCGTTCCCGTGTCGAGTAGCCGGGTTTGAATATTGTGTTGAAATCTTTTCTGGGAATACCCCTGCCGCTGTCCTCCACATCAATGATTGCCTCCTTATCATTCTCTGAAATCTTAACTGTAATGCTGCCGATCCCTTTCATGGCATCCACCGAGTTCTTGACAAGATTTTCAATGACCCATCCAAGGAGAACGGGATTGAGAGGCACACTCTTGCAGCCGGGGGCCTCATTAACCACGCTCAGGGCGACGGTTGATGCAATTCGTTTACGCAGATATGCTGCGGTATTTTCAGCAAGCGCAGGCAGATCTTCAGGCAACAGTTTTGGTTTGGATCCTATAAGCGAGAAACGTTCGGCAACCCTGCCGAGCCTCTCAACGTCAATGGAAAGTTCTTCAGCAATATCGGTACCGGGATATCTGCTCCGCAGGATCTCGGCCCATGCTGAAAGCGATGAAGTTGGTGTGCCAAGCTGATGCGCCGTCTCTCTTGAGAGACCCACCCAAACCTGGTTCTGCTCCGCCTTTCGCGACGAGTTGAATGCAACATAAGCGACAGCAATGAACAGCAGGATCACCCCAAGCTGAACATACGGATATATCCTCAGCTGACGCAAAAGGGTGCTCTCACGGTAATAGATAAAATTGAGGAGCCCGTTACCAAGATCGATGGTTATAGGCTCATTCCTTTTTTCCATCCGCTTCAGCTCACGCATAAGGGCTGTGGTGTCTGATGCGATACTTGCCGGTATATTTCTTTCAGAGAGGATATTATTCTCATGATCAATAAGGATGACAGGAACAGTGGTATTATCCTCAATGATTCTGAAGAGAAATTCAAAATCCTCAGAACTGACTGATAATCCAACCAGCCTCCTTGTTGCTTCAGCCCACAGCTCTGCCTTTTTCCTCTCTTCTTCCTTCAGCTTTGCCACCAGATCATGCGTGTACAGGAGCGAAACGAAGCCGATAATGACCGCGAAGATGAAAAGCAGTATCTGCCAGACCAGTTTTTTACGGTATATGTTCATGGGTTACTTTTTCTTTTTCAGCAACAACTTAATCGGGCTTTCTTTTACCTCTTCCTGCTGCACCTCTTTTGCAGGAGGAGTATCCTTCCCCTCCTCCCAGGTTATTTTGAATTTCGGCTTGCTCTCTTCGGGCTTTTTTTTCAGCGTATCTGTTTCATACCAGCCATATTCCTCATTTAATATCCCTTTAAGCGTTTGCTTCTCCACGGCAATGTCCTCTTTAATATTGTCCTGCGCCTGCCCGAAATCATAACCTACTGTTATTTTCCCGCTAACGCATTCAATCTTCAGCGGGATGGTGGCCTTGCCGGCGCCGTCAACCTGTACCTGGTTAAAAGCGATGACGCCCCGGTTACGGTCCCTTGCCTTACGGCTCATTACTTCCGAAAGCAAAAGCCTGGCGTGATATGAATAATCATCATCGAAGCGGTGTGTTCCGTATACCGTGAAGTTAACTGCTGTCGAGTTGATAAGCATCTTTGGTACTGACACAGTACTGTTGTTTATGAAGATGTCATTTTCCATTCTTGTGAAACTGATATCCCTCAGTTCATCGAGATCAATATATGATGAGAGACTTTCTGCCGGAGCAAAGTTGACAAGTCTTCCGTCTTTGATCACAAGATGTGCATCCGCAACAAGAGATTTGTATACAATATTGTAACTGCTGTCAAGGGGGACAAGCACTGTAGCATTGCCGGTCAGCTTTCCATGGAGGTTGTCGCTTACAATAAAGTTCTGGCCGAAATTATTAAAAGCAGAAAAGAATTTATTAATGTCAATGCCGGTTACGTCGACCTTTGATTTTGTTATATATCCGCCACCTTTCTGTTTGCCCAGCGTAAAATCACCTGTGAGAAGGCCGTCCAGGCCTTCTGCCCTGATGTTACTGAATGTAAACACATAGGGCTCATAGTCAATAACGGTTGTCAGGTTTTTACCCCGGAAGCCCCTGTATATTATACTGTCGGCTCTGAGGGCCACTTTCATTGAAACATCAGAGGGGAAGATATTCAGAGATTTACCGGCACTCCCGGTGCTGTCGCTATCACTTCCGGCGAAGGCTGCAGTGATAAAACGGTCAGCCCATACGTCACCTGTTATGGTAAGAGTTTCAGGTTTGCCGGCAATCCATTCAGTAAAATTCCGCATAGCAGCATTAACCTTGAAGTGCTGATCCATATAGGTGAAAGACAGGTTATCCGCTATCAGGTCCTTATTGATGCTTAACGATCCGCTGGCATTTGTCAGGGCGACTCCTGATGAAGCGAGAGTGGCCCCGAAGTCACTGAATACAAACGATAAGTCAGGGTTCAGTGAGGGCAGTGCAGATATTTTCAGTTTCAGGCTGTCAGGCAGGACCCCCGTCAGTTTTATATGTCCGCTGACAGATCCTGTCTGATTGCGGATGTAGTCTGTTTTCAGAATCCTGCGCAGGTCATCGAAATTTATATCTCCATCCAGGGCCAGGGTGACATGCGGTCTGGTCAGACTGCTCAGCCTGAATGATCCCGTGAGGTGTGTCGAACCGTAGGTTGCGGCCAGGTTGTTAAGCGTAAAGAGAAACGTCTCGGAGTTATTAAGAGCGCCGTTGGTAAGACCTCCGCTGAAAGAAAGGTTGTTCACTTTCAGTCCGCCCCTGACATAACTTACCCGGCCGCCGGTGAGGCTATAGTTAAGTTCGATATGTGGTTTGCCGGCATCTCCGTAAGGTCCTGAGACAGTGCATTTGAAATTCATTATTCCGGAAGGACTGAAGCCTCCGGTCCGTGACCTCCACTCTTCCGGCAGCATTGAGACAAGGTCCCCAACGTTTATTTTGTTTCCTTCTACGGCCAGGTCAAGAGTAGACATTGAATAATTCATCATGCCGCCAACAGTGAAACTGAGTCCTGCCACGTCAATGGTTCCTTTGGCTATGGAAAATGAGTTGGCGGTTTTATGCATTTTAACCGAGGCATCAACAGGGAAGCCGGATAAGCTCATCCCGTTTATATAAATCGAATCAATATCTGCATTGAAATTTGCGTTCAGGAAAATCCCTGCTTTGAACAGCTCTCCATCGAGCGTTACTTCATTAATTGCGCCTGCGATCCTGAGTCCTGAGCTACGGTCGTACCAGACCGTTCTGATGTTCCTGCCGCTGATACTGTTAAGCCTGACGTTTTTACCATTCTTTTTTTCTCCTGAAAAGACCTCGTAATTTATATCTCCCCTCTTATCTGTCAACAGGTTTATCTTACCGTCCCTTACGGTTATTGAACGCACGGCCACAGTGCCAGTAAGCAGAGAAAGAAGGTCTGCGGTCACTGAGAGGGAAGAGGCCGAGAGAAGGGTGTCATTGTCTTCGCCCCTGAACTGGGTCTTGTCATAGTATGGCGAAGGAGAAACAAACAGATTATTGAATTTGAGGGTGATATTCGGAAATGATTCAAATATTGTTAATCTCAGGGTGTCGTAAGATATTTTGGTATTTATGGTCTCATTGACCTTTCTGACAAGGGCTGTGATGAGTTTGTCATTTCTGAGCCACGCATAAAGACCGATGCCGGTCACGGTCAGTAAAAACAGGCCGGCAATTATCAGAACTATCTTTTTCAGCCACCTCATTCAGCAGGTCTCTTGATTTTGATGTTTTTTTTCTTCAGCAGGAAGGAAAGATCCTGCCCCGGTCTGAATTCCAATGGGTCGGCTCCGTATTTGAATATCCTGGCGCCTCGCGGGCCAATCAGCGACAGCTTGTTGCCCTCGAGTTGTAGCATTGTGCCTTCACGTAATCCGGCCACGAAAATATCCCTGTTGACTTCGATGAATTCCAGGATACGCTGTTCACGTGTTTCACCTGCGTGACCAGCAGGATTGGCATCAAGATAGTGAGGGTTGATCTGGAACGGTATCAGGTTGAAAGCTTTGAAGGACGAGGGTGCTGTAACAGGCATATCATTGGTTGTCATGATTGTAGGACAGGCCATATTTGATCCTGCACTCCAGCCTATGTAAGGTGTTCCGGAAATTACTTTTTTGCGGACAGAGTCGATAAGTTTTTTTTCTCTCAGGCATTTAAGAAGCATCCAGGTATTGCCTCCTCCGGCAACGATAGCTGCCGCCTCCATGACAGCCTTCGCGGGGTCGAAAAAATGATGGATGGAGATCACATCGTGGCCAACCTCCCTGAAGCGTGTCCTGACCTTTTCCTCATACTCATCATTTGAAAAAGTCACAGCTGCATACGGGATGAAGAGTGCGCTGACCTTTTTGCTCCCGAGAAACTCCCTGATGTTGTTTCTGGGATAATCAAGATATGCTTCTCCGGCATTGGTAGAGTTGCTTATGAGCAGAAGTCTCATCTCCGTGAATTTTCAGGGTTTGATAACAAACGTGCCCGTGTACATCGTATTGCATCAAAGATATATAAAAAACGAGGCCGCGTCTTTACGGTGCGGCCTCCTGATTTTATTTCAGAATTAGTCAGTTGTTGATGGTCAGGGATATGCCCACCTCGAAAGGATAGAGCTCCGGCCCCTTGTCTTGCTCGAACATTGGAGAAAGATACCAGGTACCGTAAACCTGAAACATTTCATAGCCAACCCTGGCAGTTGCACCCCACCTTAAGAGGTTGAGGCTGAAATCGTCATGGTTCTTTTCTTTATGATCTCCCTCCATGTCATATTTAATCTTGGTATGAGAGCCCAGCTTTATTGCGCCTGTTACACCGGCACCTATGTTTATTGCACTGTTGTGCGAGACAGGAATCTGCCATTCAAGCATTACGGGCAGAGTGGCGTAAGTGGTCAGAAGCTTACTTTTATCTACCGGGTTTTCAATCGGCACCGGGTGCACTACTCCATCCTCGTTAGTAACAAGTGTTATATCTTTATCGAAGTAGTACTCGTTCCAATTGAGACCCAGGGCTGCAACAAGGCCGAAATGAGGCGAGAATCCCAGGTTAATGCAGGGAGTAACGAGATTGAAATTATTCGACCTGCTTGTGTTAAGGTTATAGTCAGCATCGGCAGGATCTACAAATGTGTTCCATCTATCCGAAGAATAACCGTTAAACCCAAACTCAATGCCTCCCAGATGTCCCCTGAACCTGTCTTTATCACGATCATCACTATATTCCTCAAAATCTATTTCTGTATCGTCACCGTCTTCGGTAATTCTGATGCCCTTGTGTCCGATCCTGATGATAGTTTCATCACCGGTATCTTCCACTACAACAATATCTCCTATTTTTACCCTTGAAGTGTCACCGGCATAAGATTCTTCATCGGGGATGTCTATATCTTCCTCCACTGCAATAAGGGTATCAACCTCCACGGGTATGACAACATCCTCTTCCACAGTAATAAGAGTATCAATCTCCACGGGTATTACTGTGTCCTGTGGCGTGGTTGCTTCGGCTTTTTGTTCAAGGTCCTCAAGTGCCCTGAGCTTTTCATCCTTCTCCTGTGCATTTGAAGGCAGGATAAGTGATAATGCAATAATCAGAGTTAGTGCAATTCTTTTCATGGCATATAAGTGTTTGTTATTTATTACAGGGACGCTCAGGCTGGTACGAAAGTTACAGTCGCGGTGAGTTTTTTTTGACAGGGGCCTTAATTGAAAGCAGGGAGGAGCTGAAGCTGACCGCAACGAGATCGCCCTTTTTGTTGAGGGTCTTATCAAGCGCCATCTCAGAGCCAAGCACACTGTTGATACCTTTGATAAAGGCGCTGGCAACCACAAAGGCATCAATCGGTTTTTTTTCTTTTGCAGGTGCCCTGGAGAGTCTGGAGATGCCTCTGATGATCCAGTTTTCATCATTCGGTATGTCCGGCGTTGCCGTTATAACATTATAACTCACCGGCCTCAGTTCACGGGAAGTAGGGCCGGAAATAAGGACCGGGGTCTCAGCAGAAGCGATCATTGTCACTGGACTTATTCTGGCTGTTGATTCCCGGTCGGGGGGATAGAGCTCCTGACTTTTTTTCTTTACCCCAGGTGACGTGCTTGAAGAGATAGTTTCCTCCATCTTGTTACTGATATCAGGAGCTGCAGGTTCTCTGGCATCAGATATAACTGCAACTTCAGGCAGACTGACGGGTGCTGTTAAAGTAACCTGCTTTTTCGCCAGCGGCTTCAGTGTGAATAATGTAAAAAATATAGCTGCTGAAGCCAGGGCAATGAAAAATACCCGTCGTATGGTCCTGGCTGCCGGAGTTGTCTGCAGAAGCCCATTAAGGCCCTCCCATCTGTCGTTACATGGAATGAGACGCAATTGTCTGAAGCTCCCGGCATATATTTCTTTTAACTTATCAATGGCAAACAAAGCTTCAATTTCTGCCAGGCCCTCGTCTGAAAGAGCATTCTCGGCCCATGCTGCAGCAAGAAGATCAAACTGTTCAGCAGTAAGATCACCGGCAGAGCGGTACAGCTCGCCGTGTGATAGATATCTGTCATTCAGCGGTGTCAGATGCGGATATATAATATCATCATTCATGCCATACGGATGTTTTTACCAGGAAATTCCTCAGGGCCACACGGCCTCTGAAGATATAAGTCTTTACCTGGTGCTCGGTAAGACCGGTAATTGAAGCGATCTCCCTGTACTGATAGCCTTCGTAATCCCGAAGGAGGATAACGGACCTCTGAACTCCGGGAAGCCTCTCCAGGGCATGATGCAGAACCTCATTCAGGTCACTGTCATTTTCCGCGGCAAATATTGAAGTATCATCATAAGATTCAATGCTTATCAGACGTGAGTCCTTACGGATAACATCTATCATTCTGTTATAGGCTGACGTGAAAAGCCATGCCTTGGCTGCCTCATACTCTATCTCTGTGACGCAGAGCCACAGTTTTTCGTACGTATCCTGTATAATATCAGCAGCCCGGTGCCTGTCCTTGATGCTGCGGTAAACAAATCGGTAAACGTGATCACCAAATTCTCTCACCGCATTGTTGTACTCCTTTACCGTCATCCTGTAGTGCTGACACCATAAAGACGGCCAGCCATACTCTTTTGTTACAGGTTTGTGTAAAAATATGTAGAGACGCCCAGGTTGGGCGTCTCTACTACATGATGATTTTTCCGATTTATTTGAATTGATAGACCCGGATCCAGTCAACCTCCATCGATGAAATACCGCCGATGGGCTTGTCAACTCCGCCTGCCACGTTGATGAACATGGTCTCCTGCGGTACGCCGCTGGTCTGTTTCATCACCTCAACGCCGTTTATCTTCCATATCAGGCTCTCCGGCCTCCATTCAAGGGTATAGATAAAGAAATCAGACAGATATCTTGATCCGATACTCTTTTTGTAGTGATTACCGGGAGAGGAGAACAGGTCAAACCATACCTTGCCGCTGCCGGATCTGCAGACATCAACGTGGGGTGTGATGCGGTCTCCTATCAACCAGAATGCATTACGTACTGACGGATCTGACAGTTTGATCTTGGCGGAGAAAATTCCGTATTTCTGTCTGAAA